>WQXR01000050.1 GCA_009784745.1 Methanomassiliicoccaceae archaeon
GGAAATCATGGAAGAGGTTGAGCGTTGGAGGGAGACGGCGGCGGAGTATGCGGATCTCCTGGATGACCCGGCGTCTACCGAAGCTCGATTACTGGTGGCTAAAGTAGGCTTTGGCATCGCAGAAGAGAAATTGTATCGGCTTGAGCGGGAGCTGGACATGGTGCGCCACGACAGCGGTGAGTATGACGATGAGACTTACGCGGATGCTTACGACGATGCCGACGATGGTGTCGCGTATCTCACTGCGCGCATGAAAATATTGGATATATCTTTTCTCACGGATGATGTTGCTCTGTTTCACGAAGTTCATTGCAATGGACAATTGTTTCTTGTGCTCACTTCTGTTCTTGGATGCCTCATTCAATGCCTCAGCATCGCCCAAACATATCCTCATGCCGACGGGAGCATCATCGTAACGGCCGCAGGCGTTCAGCAGCGTGGCGAATTCCTTCGCATCCCTCAGTTCGGAACCTTTTCTGAATTTCGGTAATGTGTAGACCTCGCCCATCAGATCTTTGCCTGATACGCCGGAACTTTCAAGCAGTTCTATCAATGATATCTTTATGTTATCTTTTTCATCATCATTTAGATCGTTCCACGCTCTCCACGAACCGTTCCTTTTCAGTTCTATCCTCAATTCTGATAAAAATCTGATACATTCCTGATTATTTGACGTTAGCAAAGGAAGAACGGGATCGTTGCAATATTGTAAGAATTGTACCAAGGGACGAGTTTCGCGTCCAAATAGTCGTATATCATCATCCGCAACGATATCACCGTTCTCAACGGCGTCGGAAAGTATCTTTCTATTATACCCGATAAGTCTGGAATCCGATTTATCCTGTATGTCGCCGTTGGCGCCTATTATCGCAAGATACGCAAGGTCCTTGTTCTTTTCATCCACCATCTTTGATATAAGGTACGTGACACCCGCTCCGCTGATACTTTCCGATCCGTCTATCCCGTGCGTATGAGGGTTCACGTGTATCATCCCGGAGAATTCATATAACGACGTCTGACCGGTCATCCACGTAGGATCGGGAACATGATGGTCCGCCACGATGACATTCTGTTTCGTTATCGATGAAAGATAACCGCTTCCCAGATCCACTAACCAAACAAGGGATGTTCTGCTCTTGTTTATCATATCAATTGAAATATCGTCAAGTTTTTTCACGAAGACAACTTCATGAGGAATATCCAAACGCTCAAGCGTCCTCGACGCTATCGCCGCAGCGGATATCCCGTCAGCATCGATATGAGCGATAACAAGGACATCTTTCGAAGAAACGATCGCCGATGCGGCCGAAGCAGCATCGCGTTCCAGTGATACGTATCTCTTATCCTCATCGGTCGGCATCGGATACGCATATCATAACGAACGCATATACCATTCGGTCGTCCCTTTCGTACAAGCGGCACGAATACACCCGTTCCGGAATGTATACTACATGTAGCATCCCCGTTTTTTATATGCTGACCTGACTCGGAACATTGAGGATCATTATGAATGATGACACAGGAAAAGAGAATGATACGGAAACGAACGCAACGAACATTGAACTGAGTAACGAGATACGTTTTGAGATATCTCCCGAAATTCATGAGAACGAAATGAAAAAAAGATCGGCCGTATCGAAAGCGGCCGGAATTGTCGTCGGAACGGCAATAAAAGGGGCGAAGATCGCTTGCTGTATCGGATTGGGTATGATGATCGCCGGCAGGAAGATGAAAGATGATCAGAAGAACTGATGTTATGATAACTGAGCGGGAACACGTCGCGACCAACGATATGTTCTTCGGAGACGTAGCACGGATAATCGAGCAGGCAAGAGCGTACATAAACCATGCCGCTGACCAAACAATGTGCATATCCTACTTTGAAATAGGCAGGATGATCTTTGAGAAAGAACAAGAAGGTAAGGTTCGCGCCGAATACAGTCTTGATGTTTTGACAGGTCTGTCAGAGTATCTGACCGATCGCTTCGGAAAGGGATTTTCCAAAACCAATCTGAAGAACTTCAGAAAATTTTACATGGTATATTCGCCAGCAGTTGAAAAAATTGAAATAAATGACAGAAATGTTAATATATATCCAATTCGGCAGACGGCGTCTGCCAAATTCAATGTATTTAAACTCAGCTGGTCGCATTATCAGATACTGATGCGAATATCTGACGAAAAAGTCAGAGTTATCACGATGGGTGAGACCGTAGGCCGATATTCTGAAGCGTATCAGAAAGAAATAACGAAACGAATGAATGAGGGGGCGGTCGAATGACCATCGACATCCGTGAACTCATGCATACCATAAGCAAATATCAGACCGCAGATGCGAATGCCCTCAACGAGATCGTACAGGATCATGACCCGTATGATAAGGACGGTGAATACGGCTATGATATCGGCCTGTATAATATGCGTGAGATCGGTGTTTGTACATCTGACGGTGATGAACTGAAAGGGCGTATAGAGGCGTTCGAGGCCGTTCTGACATTGATCGAAGACCTCTTGAAAGGGGGCTGAGATACCGAACATTTACGGCATCTGTATACGGGGCCTTCGATCTTTCTTATTAACATCGGCACATCATGAAACAGAACAGATCAATTATAGTAATCATTCAGAGACCTGGTGGTCAGACCGGACGAGATCACATCGGTCTTCGATCCGTTTTTATTTCCGATGATGACCAGCCCCATTTTTATCAGTTCTTTTTCCACGCCCCATCTGCCTCTGCCCAATTTTTCTGAGATCGAATCTATTGCATCCTTTTTTGACATACCTTTGCAAGAAAGGTAAAGTTCCTTAAGATTCGACCTCTCTTCTTCAGTCCATGATTTACCGCCATTTATCTTTTTATTTTTTTCAGGCACCCTTGTCTCGCCTATAAGATATCCATCCTCAAAGGAATTGAACTTAGAAAGTCCGGATCTGAATGCCGACGGACTAATCTCGAAACCGACGGGAATACGATTCAAACCCTTGGCAACGATCGCAGTGGAAAATCCCCCTAAGAACATATCACACACGGTGTCACCGCAGTTGCTGCTGTAAAGGATCAATTTTTTTAGTAAATTGTAAGGAAGTTCGTTCTTATTTTTTGTCTCCCCTGGCTTGTATTCTCTGTTAATGATGAACACATCCTCTCTGTCCTTGTAGTTGAGTGAAGATGAATCTTCTCCCAGTTCCGAATCCCCGTACCTGCAATATGTATTGAATGTGGGAGTTCCTTTCGGTTTTTGCCAGAACAAAATGTGATAATGTGAAGAAATATATTTCTTTGTTGTATGGACGCCGAAGTTGTACTTCCAGATCATGTGGTTGACTTCCGTAAGATCCGTTGAGTGCAGTGCATTAAGCACATGATGGAGATTTGTATACCCCGATATAATGTAAACAGAACCGCCGGGTCTCAATATCCTGGACGCTTCTTTGATCCATTTCAATGAAAATTTTTTATATTCCGATGCCGAAACCTCAACATAACCGTCGATAACAAACGATTCATTTCTGTTGTAGTGTTTATCCAATTTATTTCCGTCTATCCCGTAAGGGGGGTCGGATATTATCAGGTCAATAGAGTTATCTTCAATATGTTTTTTTGAGCCGGATATGCAATCTTCATTGAATAGTCTGATGTTGTTCATGGCTTAACTCCACGCTTTTTGTGATAAGGTTGACTTTTATCAAATTGTTTTTTATCGAGTAAACGAAACATTGCTTCTCTTCCGAGAAGGAACGTTCTATCAACTCCGCATCTCTCATCATTTTCAGATCGTTATACAGGTACTGCGGCAACAGATCAACATCGGAAGATGTCATTATTTCCTTGGCGGTGATGAAACCTTGTTCACAAACCGCACTCATGATCTCCATCCGTCTGGGATGACCAAGTATTTTGCTTATTTTTCGAAGTTTGTCCATATCAGTTCAACATTGTTGATGCTGTTGTTAATAGTTAGTAATCATTTTTTATTATTAATAATTATTTATCATGAATATAAATATATAATTATTAAGATAATTTTTGATTATCTATCTCGATACTTTTTACATGATAGGCGAAGAAGGCAAAGCGATCTATGCCCAACTGAGATCAATGATCGGATCATCCGTTGATGGAAAAGAAGCTGTAACTAAGATGAAGAACGACGGAAGCAAAAACTGGAAACAGATGGAATGGATGGGATTCTACCTGGAAGAATTATCGCGTGAGGTTCTTATCAGAACGATCGGAGGCAGCACAGGCCCGCGATACGGAAGAACGGGGATGGATTACAAACTCAAATATGTCTGGGACATAAAGGTTCACTCCGCATACGATTCGAAAGGAAAAGAGATACGCGATTGTGTGTTAAACGATGTTGAAGCCATTGAGAACACCCTGATCGATTATGGAGCCGTTGGATTTATGTTGTATCTCGTGAACCCGGAGTGGGATATTGACTGTAAGTTCAAGGGGTGGCACGATTCAGAAAAAGGCAAAGTAACAGATTATGTGAAAGAACGTATTGAACGCGGTGCGCCTTCGAGGATGAGAAAATCTGCAATAAATGTCATAAATCTCATAGTGTTCAGTTTATCCGAAAAGGATATTGAACTCGGAACAAAAGAAGGATGGATCAAGGGATTTCAAAGCGGTATGAGAAACTCGAACGGTAACCCTCGAAGATCTAAAATAATGATCAACACAAAACGCATACCGGAAAGATGTATCATTGCAAAACGTGCTTGAAGACGATGTCCGCCCGCCGATACGGAGTATGTCCGCGTGTTCGTATGTCGAATTAACAAGAATAAGAACAACGACGGAAAGAAATGACATCGCGATGATTATATCATCTCATTTCCAATACGGGTGTTGTGGACTCCATTGAGATAATGAAAGGAGTGAGGGTATCCAACAGCAGATGCCTGATATTGGACGACGGTCCGACGGTGGTGATCGGAGATCTTCATCTGGGTTACGAAAGGGCGCTGGAGAGCGAGGGAATGTATATCCCGCGAATGAACACGAACTCCATACGCGATTCCCTGAATCGCATAATAGGTATGTACGAGCCGAAAAGAATCGTGCTTCTCGGAGACATAAAACATGATTTTGCCAAAGCGCCGTATGAATGCAGGATGGAAGTTACGAAAGTGATAAAATTGCTGACGGATGCTTCCGAGGTCATTGTCGTAAAAGGGAATCATGACAATTTCCTGCAGAACATCCTTTCCGACATGGGATCGGAACTTTTTGATCTCGTAGATATCGCAGGCATCAGACTGGAGCACGGTCATATCGATTCGGCGAAGCGTCCTGTCGTCATAGGACATGAGCACCCGTCGGTGAGGATATCGAACGCAATGAACGGGAGCGTGAAGATACAGTGCTTCCTGCACGCAGAGGATGACGGCATAATCGTAATACCGCCGTTCAGTCCGTTATCGTCCGGTACGGATCTCGCGGAGGAGCAGTTCATGTCCCCCGCATGTAAGAACGCTGACATGGACAAAGCGAAAGTTTATGGTGTATCGGACATAGGACTGATAAGATTGGGGATCCTCGGCGAACTCAAAACAACGGACGAATAGTTTGTCGCGAATGTCGGTATTTAAAAGTTACTACCATCCCTTTATGTCATCACTGCGCCGCGAACACAGTAAAAATCGACGGAGATGCCTTATGTGACGATAGTTAAGGATACTTATTTATACGTGTTAAATAAGGGTGCAAAGTATCATTATGGATATAGCATCCATCCATAAAAGGCTTTATTTACGCACTTTCGATACGAATCTCAACATCTAGTATGTATATAGATGGAGGAAATTGAAATGAGCGCAGAGATAGACGCACTTATCAACATAGTTGTCAGCGGTAAGATCAAAGAGGCAAAGGACGCGACCCAGAAATGCCTGGACGCCGGTATCGAAGCCAAGGATGTCATATTCGACGGTCTGTCGAAGGCAATGGCCATAGTCGGTGACAAGTACGCAGCGAAGCAGTACTTCCTGCCGCAGGTACTTTTGTCGGCGAACACCCTTTACCAGGGACTCAACATCGTGTTGCCTCTCCTGAAAGGAAAGGGCGGATCGAAGGGAACGGTCATCATTGGAGTGGTCGAGGGAGATGTCCACGACATTGGAAAGAACATCGTGAAAGCGATGCTGACCGGTCTCGGATTGACGGTCGTTGACCTTGGAAAGGACGTACCGATAAAGGACTTCATCGGAAAGGCGAAAGAGAACAAAGCGGAGATAATCGCAGAGTCGACACTCATGACCCCGACACTCGAGGGAATGAAAGAGACCGTGAAGGTCCTCAAGGAAGAGGGCATGAAGGGCAAGACCTTCCTCATGATCGGCGGCGGCGCGACATCCCAGGAGTTCGCTTCCCAGATCGGTGCGGACGGATGGTCCTACGACGCAGTTGAGGCGACGAAGGTCGCACAGAAGTTCCTGTGATCTTAACAAGAGCACAAAGGATCAAAACCATTTCCAATCATTCTTATTTTCTTCTCAAGAAGCGGACGCTTTTTGAAAAAAAGTTATACGGTATGTCGTACAGTATATCGTTAAATAATTATACGGTAATATCAGGTATATGGCGCAAAGGTCAGAATACGACGCCTGGGTACTGGAATGGATAACTCAGGAGAAAGAGAAAGGAAGAAAATGCTTTGACGTGAAACGATCCGGAAATTCGTATTACGTATATTACCAAACAACAAGATACAACTCAGAACTGAAAAAGCGTGAGAAAGTAAGCGGATACCTCGGAAAACTTGTTCAGGGCATAGGTCTTGTTGAGCCGGACAGACCGGAGGAGATGAACGATGAGGTCTCCGAAGCAAGATACGGCCTCGGTATCGACACCGGAGGGACGTTCACCGATGCGGTCATTGTGGACCTCGATGATAATTCGGTCATTGCGAAAATGAAATCGCCGACTACGCATCATGATCTGTCGATAGGACTGCATGCGTCGGTGGACTCCGTCTTCGATGCATGCGAGATAAGACCCGAGGATATATCATTGGTAGGAATATCAACAACACTGGCAACAAATTCCATATTGGAAGGAATGGGCGGGAATGTCGGTCTGATCTTGATAGGATGGGACCCGATGGGGCCGGTGTATTTCGGAGAGAAACATCAGGCATTCATCAAAGGAGGATTTGACAGCAGAGGCCGGACCGTTGAACAACTGGATGAGAAGGAAGTTCGCAAAGCCGTGAAAAAAGTGAGCAAAGGTGTCGACGCGATAGCAATTTCAGGATTATTCTCAACGATGAACACATCTCAGGAAAAGAGAGTGAAGGAGATAGCAATGGAAATGACCGACCTCCCGACGGTGGCCGGTCACGAGTTATCGGGAACACTGGGTATCGACATAAGAACGGAAACGACAGTACTTAACGCAAAACTGATACCGACCGTTAGCAAGTTCTTCGACGACGTCAAAAGAACATTCTCCGAAAAGGGGATAACGGCGCCGATAATGGCGTACAAGGGCGACGGTTCCGTGATGGACCTGGAAAAGGCGAAGATGTATCCCGTGGAGACAATATTATCGGGACCTGCCGCAAGTTCCGTGGGCGGTGCCACGCTCTTGGGGATGAACGACTGTGTTATCATCGACATAGGCGGAACATCGACCGACATCGCGGTCATGGACGAAGGTTTCCCGATGATACAGGAAGAAGGCGCATCCGTCGGCAAATGGAGAACGCGTGTGAAGGCGGTCGATATGTATACGGTCGCATTAGGCGGCGATTCGAGAATAACATTAAGCAATTCAAAATTTACGATAGGGCCGGATCGTGTAACGCCTCTGGCGATACTCGCATCCCGTTATCCGGATGTCGTTGAAAGGATAATGTATGATGATCTTACCGATCACTATGTTGCAAATGATAACGCGAACGTATCGAAAATGACGGAAAAGGAAAAAAGAGTGTACAAAGGAATGAAAGGAAAAGGTCCGATGACCACACTGGCGATACGCGATTCAACGAACGGATTGTGGATGATAAATGATGAGCTCGCATCACTCACAAAGAAAGGGTACATCGAAGCATCGTCGTTAACGCCGACGGACATAATGGTGTTCATGAAGAAATTCGAATACGGTAATGAGAAAGGCGCGGAAGCAGGCGTTCATGCGATCGCCGAAAAACTGGGAATGACAAATAA
>WQXR01000051.1 GCA_009784745.1 Methanomassiliicoccaceae archaeon
CGTTTCTGTGTTCCCGTACGCTCGCGCAATACAGTACAGACAGAGACGCAGGCGGACTTTACTGCCGGGTTCGGAATGGGACCGGGTGTGACCCCGCCGCTATGGCCGTCATACCGAAATGTGGGATACTCAGGAACTATATAACAGTTTTTACGAGGACGTATCATTTGATACAGAACTCTCCGGCGAGTACTTTGAAGCACACCGGAACTTGGTGACATAATTCCCTTGCTCCGTATATTGTTGCGTACGGGAATGTATTGACAACAAGATCATACAGACATCTGTCAATTTCTTCGTAGAGGATAACATGATTCCGTTTCTCCGGATCAATGCGCTTAGTGATGCGCCCGATCGCGTTCTTGTTCGTCCTGATCCTGATAACTTTATTCCCATAATTCTTTGCGATACGGTTCGCCAGAAGATCAAGGAGACATTCAACCCCCATCCTGCGTTCTCCTGTTAACGTGGTTGCATCCGGATTTGAAAAGAACGAGTCGATACGGTCTATGATAAGAGGCTTGTTGACCTACATGTCATCCAGTATGCCGGACGATTATTAAGATATGACCGTTGCGTCAGGAAAGAGATCATCGTATGTCCGTCTCATCGTGCGCAAGGACCTCATTCCAAAGGTCTATCGTCCTCATGGCCTCTTCCTCATCCATTATCTCAATGGCGAAGCCTGCATGGACCACGACCCAATCTCCTACGTTCGCGTTCACCATCGTGATATTTGCATGTTTCATCACACCGCCGAAGTCGATCTCGGCGGTATCATCCGTCATGGAGGTTATCTTACCGGGGATAGCTAAGCACATCGTTGCACCTTATGAGCTGATTATCTTGATTATCGCTTCCGCCGGCTGTCCGCCGCATTCCTGTAACGCATTGACGGCTGTTTCCTTATCACAACCGGTCTGTGACATCACTAATTCAATATCCTCGGCAGGTATTACCTCTCCCGTATCCTCGTCGATCGTACCGACGGGTCTGGATTCCGGTTCGCCGGATACCTGATACGTTTTGGAACCGTGAACTTCCATCAGACCCACTTCGGGATACTTGAAGATAAGTTCCTCGTTGGGCATTTTTATTATAACTTCGATGACATCCTTCAATTCAGTGTTACGGATGCCCATTTTCTTCATGGCCTGTTTCATTTGGCGCGGGTTTATTCTTCCCATTCCGGACATGTTATCTCCCAATAATATGAAGTATAATTAAACTTCCTGCTTAAGCACGCTTTTGAGGATACGTACGATGTCCTTGTGTATCGTATCCGACAACGATACATCGGCAACGCCTCCCTGTGCGAAATCACGTTTACCGCCTCCTCGTCCGCCTGCTTTTGTCAACACTTCTTTCAGTATCACTGAGCAATCAACGCCTTTTGCACCGGATGACATGATAACGGAAAGTGTATCGCCGACCATAAGAAGAACGGCGATGCCGCCTTCGCTCCTTATCTTTTCGGCGGCATCCGTTACAGCGGTACGGTCATTCGTTTCGAAGATCCCGGAATAGACCGGGATATTGCAGATGGTCAAAGGCTGCATATCGTTAAGCAGACGTTTCATTGCACTTCTTAACTGCTTCGTTCCCGTTTCCAGTTCGTGTTTGACGTTGCTTACCGCTTTCACAACATCATCGGTCTTTGCACCCAGAACATCGGCGATACGCAGACAATCATTGGCAAGTTCCATCGATCTGCGTAAAGCATCATTACCTACTCTGAAGTGGATCGCATATCCATCCTTTCCTGCAGAGACCTTACGATCGACGATCAAACATCCGATCTCACCTGTTTCACGTACATGTATTCCGCTGCATGCTGCGATGTCCGCATCACCAATTTCCACAACAGTGATGTATTCTCCGTCTATGCGTTCCATCTTCGCACGGATATCTTTCATTTCAGGATCATCCCTGCTCATTGTTATCTTCGAGACGCTCATATTGTCGTTCACCGCTTTGTTCACGGAGTTCTGCGCCCTTCCGATAACGTCCCATTCAACGTCCCTGTCAACAACGACGTATTTGCTTTCCTGTGAAATAAATATCTTCACGATCTCTATATCTGGCACCTCTCTTTTCAGAGATCCGAACAAAAGGTGTTCCGCAGTATGTCCGAGCATCATGTCATATCGTCTTTCCCAGTCAACGCTGCACCATACCTTGTCGTTGATCCTTATCGAATGCCCCGGTACTTTGTGATATATCTCATCACCTTTTACTTTCACTTCCGTAACGTCGAGACCGCATATCTTCCCGAGATCATTCATCTGTCCTCCGCCGCCGGGATAGAATGCCGTTATATCCAACGATATCCACTCAGCATCCGCTGAGGTGACCGTTCCTTCGAACTCGAACACATACGCATCCTGTTCGTATATTCTGATGCTCATGCATCAGTGAACGCGTACAGCCTTTAATAATTAACAGATGCTCGCGCTCCCGTGCGGATACGGAAGCGCGCACGGATGAATTTTAATACAATGGAACGCTAAAGGACGGTAAAGCCTCAGAGGGACCTTTATGAAACGGACACATACCTGCGGAGAACTGCGTTCAGCGGATATCGGAAAGAAGGTGTGCGTGCAAGGCTGGGTAAGATTTTCGAGAGACCACGGAGGCGTGGAGTTCATAGACCTTGCGGACGCATACGGAATAACACAGTTGGTCTTCGACCCCGAAGACATATCCGGCGGCGACAGGAATAGTATATCCGAAGCGTTAAGGTCATTCACACGCGAGTCAGCGGTCTCCGCGGAAGGCATCGTCAGAAAAAGGGTGAAAGGAACGGAAGATCCGAAGAACAAGACCGGTGAGATAGAGGTCCTCATAACAAAAGCGGACGTTCTCAACAGGTCAAGGACACCGCCGTTCGAACTGGGTGATCAGAAAGAGTCCGTACTTCCGGGAGAGGAAACAAGACTTAGATACAGATACCTCGACCTCAGAAGGCCGGAAGTGAACGAAGCGTTAAGATTCAGGCACAGATTCGTAAAGGCCGCACGCGAATATCTGGACAAGAGCGGTTTCATTGAGGTTGAAACACCAATGTTAACGAAAAGCACACCGGAGGGAGCAAGGGATTTCGTAGTTCCGTCAAGGGTACACCCGGGAACGTTCTATGCATTACCGCAGTCGCCGCAACTGTTCAAACAGTTGCTGATGGTCGGAAGCATGGACAGATATTATCAGGTCGCAAGATGCTTCCGCGACGAGGATTCACGCGCTGACCGACAACCGGAGTTCACGCAACTGGACATGGAGATGTCGTTTGTTGAGATGATCGACATCCAGAATATGATCGAAGGCCTGGTTGCATACATCTGGAAGTCGCTTTACAACAAAAAACTGGAAACACCGTTCGAAAGGATATCATTCAGCGATGCGATGAACAAGTACGGTTCCGATAAACCGGATCTGAGATACGGTCTGCCTATGATATCTGTGACGGACATAGTAAAGGATGCGGAGTACGACATATTCCAGAAGATATTGTCAAAGGACGGTACAGCGATAGTAGGATTCAACGTAAAACATGAGATCGCCGGCGACAAGATAGGGCGGAACGAAGTGGATCGTCTGATATCATTCGTTAAAAGCGCCGGACTCGGCGGAATGACGTGGATGCGTGCAACAAAGGATTCACTGGACAGCAACATAGTGAAATACTTCACACCGGAGATAATATCAAAACTAAGAGAAAGACTGGACGCGAAAGAAGGAGATCTCATACTGATGCTGGCAGGTCCGAAGAAGAATGTCCTTGAGACCGGAGGCCTGCTGAGATCAAAACTCGCGGACGATCTGGAATTAACAGATAAAGATACATTCAAATTCGCTTGGCTGGTGGATTGTCCGATGTTCGAGGTTGACCCCGCGTCAGGAAAGAAGGATCCGTTCCATCATCCTTTCGTTCTTCCGACGACACCGCTTGACACAGAGAACGCAGGCGGCGCATCGTTCGATCTCGTACTGAACGGTATCGAATTGGGAAGCGGATCGATAAGGATACATGATCCCGAATTACAGAGAACGGTGTTCAAAATGCTGGGCATATCTGAGGAAAGAATAGATGAGAACTTCGGGTTCTTCCTCGAAGCCTTAGGTTACGGAGCACCGCCGCACGGCGGAATTGCGTTGGGAATTGACAGATTGGTAAGCATTCTGCTCGGTAAAGAAAGCATACGGGATGTGATCGCATTTCCGAAGAACAAGAAAGCACAGTCGTTGCTTGACGGTTCGCCGCAGAAGGTGGATGACGAGAAATTAGAGGAACTGCAGATAATCTCAATGGCAATAGGTGATATTGACATAGAGGATATCGAATGATGTCCGCGTTATCGAACGCAGTAACGTAAAACTATTTCATCTAATTTTATATTTCAACATCTGGCTCATTGCAATGACAACTCATCCAATATTTTCTTTGTAGCTTCAACGATGTCCGATGAGGAGTAAGAACCGCCTGTTTCTTTCATGATGATACCGATGATCCTGTTCGCCGCTTTTTCGCTTTTCTTATAATCCGTAAGCACCGACGGGTTGTTAGCAATGGCGATCTTGATGAGCGGTTCCAAGGCGGCATCGTTCTTCGCCGCGGGATCATCCTTTCCTGTTATTAGTGCCTTCAGCATGATAGAACATTCGACGTCGTTGATCTCTCCGTTCTTCTGCCGCATTATTATATCTTTTATTCCGCCGATCTTTGCGTCCGCATCCTTTTCCAGCATTTTCCAGAAAGAACTTATCGCTCCGGTGACCCATTTCAAAGACGTTTCAGGACCGACATCCTTGGCCAGATGTTCAAATAAATTAGCAAGTTTCACCGATGTGTTAACGATCTGCATTGCTACGGACCCGTCAATAACAAACTCCTTTTCAAGACGCGCAGCGAGATCCTTCGGACTTTCTTTGTGTTCCACGCTGCTCATTATCTTCTTTACATCGATCTTTCCGAGGTTGGACTCGCATACGTATGCGTAATCGCCCTCATGCTCCTTTTTTCTGGCAGAGGTCGTTACCATGCGATCCGCATCGTAATGTCTCGTTTCTCGTGCTATGCGTCCGCCGGCCTTCAGTATCTTTGTCTGCCTGACCGCTTCGAACGTGAGCGCACGTTCCACGTTCTTGAGGCCGCTTACGTTCTTTACTTCGCATCTTTCCGAATCCTTCATCGATATGTTGCAATCTGCACGTATGCTCCTTTCACCGTCATCGGGAAGGTCTATCACATGACGGATATCTTTCAGCAGAGCGGTAAGGAATTCTCTAGCTTCCGCAGGTGTTGCAATATCAGGTTCCGTTACTATCTCTATCAACGGCATACCGCTTCTGTTATAATCGGTAAGAGAACCGTCACCAGACCTGCTTACCACCCCGGGATCTTCTTCAAGGTGCGCCCTGTTTATGCGTATCGGTTTCTTTCCCAAATAATAAACACCGTTCCCTGCTATCGGCGTTTCATACTGCGTTATCTGGTAATGTCTGCAAAGGTCCGGATAAAAGTAAATTTTCCGATTGAACCATATCGTCTCCGGAACGGTACAATTCAGGAGTTTTGCTATCTTTATTCCCAGAATTATCGCTTCTTTGTTCAGCGCAGGTCTCGTTCCGGGCATTCCCATGCATCCCGGACATATATGTTCGTTAGGTCCGGCGGCACCGCCGGCAGGACAAGAGCAGAACATCTTCGATCTTGTAGGTAATTGAACATGTATCTCAAGTCCTATCTTCACAGCAAGACCTCCGGTCTTTTGATATTGAATGAATTTTCCCACATTTCCGCGGCCGATATCAGAACATCTTCGTTCCAATGCGATGAGATGAATTGCATTCCCATGGGCATCCCGCCGGAATAACCGCACGGAACTGAGATAGAAGGCAGACCGCAGAATACCGGCGGTATCGCGAACCGTCCGGAAAGGTATTTGTCCGCATACCCCATCTTTTCGATCTCTCCGGACTTCGGAGCGATGAACGGCATGCTCGGTGTAAGTATCGTATCGTACTTTGACAATATCTTCTTATGGTCGTCAAGCACCAGTTGCCTTATGCCAAGCGACCTCAGATAAAGTTCGTTCCTGTTGTCCCCCAATGTCATGTATGTTCCGGAGATAATGCTCTTCTTGATCTCCTGACCAAAATATTTTGTACGGAACGATGTGAAATAATCGTCGAACGGCAATGACATATCGCCGTTCTGTTGTCCGACACGCATGCCGCAGTATGTCGCGAAGTTCAGCGAACCTTCGACGCACGCCAGTATGTAGTGTGCCGCCATTGAATATTTCAGGTGAGGCATATCTTCGTATGTAATATCAACAGACATTCCTTTCAGCATCTCAACGGAATCATCGAACGCTTTGCGTACGTCCTTACTTACGTTATCCGTTATACCTTTCGGCACTGCAACGGTTTTGAGCTTACTTTTTCCGAGTTTCAGTTCCGGCTGAGAACATGAAACAGGATCGTTCACATCTTTTCCGGATATCGCGGGAAGATATTTTTTCAAAATTTTTGTGTTCGGCGCAATGATACCTATCGGCCCCATAGAACTTACGTTGTCAATTTGACCATATCTTGATACGCGGCCTTGTGTCGGTGTAAGGCCGATAACACCGCAGAATGCGGCCGGAATGGAAATTCCGCCCCATCCGGATGTTGCAAGTGCAACGTGATCGTCGATAAGCGATGCAGCGCATGCCGCACCGCTGCCGCATATCCTTTCAATATCGAAAGGATTTTTTGCCGCAACGGAAAGAACACCGACCCCGAACTCGTGCATATTTGTTTTACCGATCAGCGATGCACCGGCATCACGCATTCGTACTGACACCGTTGAATCATACACCGGACGATGTCCCTCTAATATCATGGACCCGGCGGTCGCTTGGAATCCTTTAGCGATCATATCGTCAGATAATGAAAAAGTGAATCCTTTTCCGTCATGAGGAACGAACTCGCTGAATATATTGTATCTTTTGTTGATGTCAGCGAGGTTCATGCTATCTTAGGCCCCCTGACAAGTCCGTTGTACAAACTCATGTCCTTAAGCAGTTCTTCCGCGTTCTCATAAAGCACCGGAACATCATCTCTGAGAACATCATACAGACCGACGGGATCAAAGCACAGCGAATCGCATTCAGGTGCATCATCTAATATCATCAGAAGATCGAAAACATCGCTTAGATCCTCTTCGAACGCTTTCAATTCGTCATCCGTAAGGTCGATGTGCGCAATGCCCGCTACACGTTTCACCGTCATCTGATCCATGTGTTCACTTGCTTGCCATTGCACGCATGCTTATTTATTTTTCCGCGCGAGGTCGTGCGTGACAGCCGTAAGGTTCTTTAAAAAGGATTATAAAAGATATAGTTAATGTCCGAACGATAATATGGCTGACATAGAGAAGCAACTGAACGAAGGCATGAAGGCCATGGACGAAGGCGACTTCAAGAAAGCGTACAGCAAATTCAAGAAACTTACGGAAGAATTCCCTGACAGCCCTGAGGTCTGGTTCTACAAAGCGGAAACAGGTAATATGGCGTCAGGTATGTTCGGAGCAAAGGTATCAGAGGAAGAGATAATGGCCTCTTACAAGAAGGCAATGGAACTTGATCCCGAGAACTGTGAATATTTCGCCTCATACGGAGCGTTCTGCGTATCCATCGGAAAATACGATGAAGCGGAAGGCGCATACAACGAAGCAGCGGAACTTGACGAATCAAATTCATCCAGATTCTTTTCGGAATTTGCGTCAGATTATTACAGTAACGTATTAGCAAGGTACGGGGAAATAATGGACGATCCGAAAGCACGTGCGCCATACGCTAAGAAAGCGTTACTATACATGCTGAAAGCGTTGGACATGGAACCGGAAGAAGCGAAGAACTTATTGTAATAAAAGGTTCAGCGGCTTTCCCGCAGATCGCCGAGTGTCGTCTGTCTTTCCGCAAAGGCATTATGCTTGTGTATGGACTCTTCAGATTCGCTCCTTACCACAAGATAGACATCATCCGGAAGTTC
>WQXR01000052.1 GCA_009784745.1 Methanomassiliicoccaceae archaeon
AATTACTCTATCTTAACTTTCTGTATGCAAGAAAAGTTAAAACGTGAAGATGTTCATCATCCGGTCGCAGATCGCTGATATACGGATCAATAAAACGTAGATCGGCAGACGTTCTCGAAGAAATGATGTTGGGAATAACATGAAAGATCATTGGCAACTGCTTTGCGACCGTATATCATCATACAACGGCGTTGCGGTATCGTACTCAGGAGGCATTGACAGTACCGTTCTTTTAGCGGCCGCTGTTAAAGTATTTCCGGAGGAACATATGGCAGTTCTCGCAGACATTCCCATGTTATCGGAACGTCAGAAAAGAATTGCCGCGGATGCGGCAAAGGAACTCGGCGCAAAATTGGTGATCACGGAAATAACATACAATGATATCCCCGGTATCGAAAAGAACACAAAGGAAAGATGCTATCTCTGCAAACGTTCCATCTATTCTTCCGTGAGGCGTATCGCATACGGTTACGGATACGATACATGCTTGGACGGTGAGAACTTTTCCGATAAGGATGATGAGAGACCCGGACGGAAAGCGGCCAAGGAATTCAATATCGTAAGTCCGATGAAGGAATTGGGATTTCACAGAGAAACGGTAGAACAAATGTTCTCCGAACTTGATCTGAGCACGGACATACAGAAAGAAACTTGTTTGGCAACCCGTGTCGGAACAGGAACTCCCTTTGATGATGTTCTTTTGGAACGTATCGAAGAGTGTGAGAACATCATACGTCAGATATCGGGAGTGCGACAGATACGCATGAGATCGCGTGATAACGAAGCGGAACTGTTCACCTCTCCCGATACGATAGAATTGCTTGTGCGCAGTGAAAATGAATTGGCTGCCGCATTAATGAAAAAGGGTATTCTGAGAATGAGCATTAACGCCGAGGGATATAAAGAATGAAATGGAAACAAGAGACGATGACTCCGGAGAGTCTCTTGCAAGGGGTCGTCTCTTGTATCGGTTCCGCATCATCCTTTCACTATATTAACGTGTCTTTTTAACATATTGTTAAGAATTTCACTGTTTTTTGATGAAAAAAGGGGTTTAAAAAATAAAAAAGATACTGGCTATCATTTCTCTTTGAACCGTGTTCGTACGGAATCTCTGTGCGCAATGAGGCCTTCAGCCTCCGCTATCGTTTCAATGACAGGCGCCAATTCCTCCAATCCTTCTTTCGTTATCAGTTGTATCGTCGACGTCTTTCTGAATGTGTCAGTATTCAGACCGGAGAATACCTTTGCGTTGCCTGCAGTAGGTAACACATGATTCGTGCCTGACGCATAATCGCCTGCCGCGACAGGCGAATATGATCCTACGAACACGGAACCGGCATTCCTTACAAGGTTCAGCGAACTCATAGCATCCGCGACCTGCAGCGAAAGGTGTTCCGGTGCCATCTCGTTCATCGCTTCTATGCATTCTTCTATCGAATTCTTTATCATATAACCTGAGTTGTTCAGTGCTTCTTTGATAATATTCAGTCTCGGAGCGTTCTTCATCATCTTCTCAACGGCGTTCCAGACCTTTTTCGGAAGCGAAGCGTCCGTTGTTGCCAGTACGCACGCTGATGACGGATCGTGCTCTGCCTGTGCCAATATATCGGATGCGATGAAATCCGCATCTGCTGTATCATCTGCAACAATTCCTATCTCACTCGGTCCGGCGGGGAAATCAATTTCAACGTTGTTCCGAAGCAACGTCTTCGCTGCCGTTACGTAAACGTTCCCCGGGCCTACGATCTTCTGCACTCTTTCGATGCTTTCAGTACCCAACGCCATTGCGGCGATCGCCTGAACGCCGCCTACTCTGTAGATTTCGTCAGCACCGGCTATGTCCATTGCTACGAGTGTGACAGAACTCACCGGCGACGGGGTGCAGCATATGACCTCGTCAACACCGGCGACCCTTGCCGGTATGACGCTCATTAACGCGGTGCTCGGATATGATGCCCTTCCCCCCGGAACATATGCGCCCACTCGTTCCAGCGGAGTCCTTTTCATGCCGAGGAATATTCCTGGTTCAACTTCTGTCAGTTCCGTTTCCGCGGTCAGCTGCATCCGGTGGAACCTTTCGATATTGGCTGCTGCGATCTCCAACGCATCAATAAGTTCCTCGTCCACATCATCGTATGCATCATCTATCTCATCCCTCGATACCGCAACGGAATCGATATCAACCTTGTCAAACCTCTTTGTAAGTTCGATGAGTGCCTTATCGCCGTTCTTCCTTACTTGCTCGATTATCTTCAGAACGTCCTTTTCCACCGCATCCGTTCCGGATACGCGGTTCTTTTTCCAGAAACCCTCATCCAACTGCTTCCACATGCTTGTCTGTAAACTCTTTAAAATATAAATTTACTTACATTCTCCGAACGTACACGGATAAGGTTTATCAATGCGTTCCGCAGTTAACCTTTGCAGGTGGGAACATAAGAAAGATAACTGCAGTGTTGTGCGTTGCGCTTGGTTCTGTATTGTTCTTACCTTTGATATCAGGTACCGCCGCGGCTGCGGGTTCCTCATCCGGCATATCCTTTTCAGAACTTCTCGCAGGCTGGGGAAGCGCGCTTCTCGATCCTGCAACTTATAAGACGTGGGCATACCTCGGAGGTTTCTTCGATTTTCTGATGCATGAGACGTTCTTATCCGCATTCTCATCGGATTCGTTCGGGACGCTCAGCAGAACGACGATATTGGGAACGATACCGAATGTTTTCTTCATTGTCTGTATACTTTGTTCGTTACTCTCGATAGCCGTTGCCGTCATCGAAGTAAAAAAGGCGGAACGCATGAAACACGTAGTGAAGAAATAATAATACCTTTCTTATATCTCCGTTCTGTTCATTGAAACATCAACAGGTCATATCATGAATATCATCATCGTCGGTGCAGGGAATGTCGGATCAACGATCGCGGGTGTGTTGTCATCATCACATAACGTACTGATGATAGAAACGGACAGCCGTAAATCGGAAGCAGTGAAATCGGCACTTAACGTTTCCGTCCTGGAAGAGGACGGTGTTAATCCGCGGGTCATCGAAGAGGCGATCGCACGCCATTCCGCTGATGTTCTTATCGCTGCGATGCCTGTTGACGAAAATAATCTGTTCTCGTGCATCGCAGCGAAGAATGCAAAGGAGAATATCAGAACGGTAGCAAAGATACGTAATCCCGATTTTATGAGACCCATGTCCGAAGGAGGATATTTCGGTACGGACCAGATAATATCCCCCGAATTGACGGCGGCGAATAAATTAACAAAGTTGGCGATACTTGAGAATGCTGTTGATTATGATGATATCGAAGGTCTCGGACTCGCCGTTGCGATGTTTTACGTCGCAGATATCCATACAGCATTGATAGGACAGAGCGCAGTGAACGTTAAACTTCCCGATGATTGCACAATAATGGCGGTGCACAGAGGCAAGGATGTCCTTTTGTGTAAAGAGACAACGGAGATACAGATAGGCGACATGTTATGCATCCTCGGATCCCCGAAAGCGATAGCTGAATTCAACAAGATGATCGGTTTCGCCAGAGAGACGAAGGAAGTGATAATCGTCGGCGGCGGGATAATCGGAAGCCGTATCGCTTCATTGCTTGAAAAGGAAAGAAAATACATCAAGATAATAGAACAAAATCCCGAACGATGTAAAAAGTTAGTAAGAGAATTGAATAATGTCCTGATAATCAACGCCGACGGTGTCGATCCCGATGTCCTCAGAAGTGAGAACATCGGTCGTGCTGATGTTGTCATATGCGCAACTGAAAGTGACGAAAAGAATCTGTTATCCTGCCTTGTGTCACGTGACCTTGGTGCGTTAAAAGTTATATCAAGATATTCAAAAAGAGAATACGAAGATGTTTTCGCTGTCACAAAAATAAAGACCATCGTAGGATATCACAGACTGATAGCGAACGAGGTCACTAAAACACTTATATCGGATGAAAAAGCGATCATGAGGATGAGCCGCGACGAAGAGACGCTGTTCTCCGTTCACATAAGGGATGATTCCAAGGTGAAAGGTATTCCTGTGGGCGACCTTCAATTTCCCGACGGGGCGCGTGCGGTGTGCATCATAAGGGACGAAAAAGCATTGTTCCCCAGATTGGACACGATCATTGAAAAGAACGATCATGTGCTTCTTTACACATATGACACAAAAATGAACCGCATCGAAAAATTATTCGGAATAAGGATAACGGACGTCTGATAACCGATGCTTACGAACGTAAAGAAAAGTTTGGATGAGTTCAGAAGATGGGAAAGCACATTTCTCAATACTGTAAGCATAACTCTCCTCGGTATCGGTGCCGCTCTCCTCGTTCCGTTGATTGTTGCTCTCATTTACGGTGAGAACGAATTATTCGTCTTTGCTGCGCCTGCGGCGGTATGTATCCTCGCGGGATTACCGATGTTCCTCATGTTCGGCACCTCAAAGGGAATGAGACCCGTTGACGGACTTCTTCTGATATTCACGGTCTGGGGAATTGCCATGTTCGTCGGTGCCGTACCGTACATGCTGTACGGCCTTGATCCCATGAACGGCATCTTCGAGTCAATAAGCGGTTTCACCACCACCGGATGGACGGTGTTCAGTTATCTTTCGCCGGGCGAAGCGGCCGCCGCCGGATTTGACACGTCGCTCTGTTTGGATAATTTACCGCACAGCATCCTGATCTGGCGCAGTTTCACGCAATGGGTGGGCGGCATCGCGGTCATTTTGATATTCATATCATTGCTGCCGATACTCGGTTTCGGCGGACGCATGGCGTTCAAGAACGAAGTTTCAGGAGCAAGTTCCAAGAAATTCAGCGCACGGATGAAGGATGCTGCCATTGAATTTTGTATCGTGTATGTGATATTGAGCGTCATACTTTTCATCGCTTTCCTGATAATGACGTTCAATGTTGACGGTGTCGATCTTTTCGATGCGTTATGTATCACATTCTCCACGATATCAACGGGAGGTTTCATGCCGCACGGCGGCGATATATCCGGACCGGTGGCGTATCCTGTTTATGCGCAACTTCTGATAATGGTGTTCATGTTCCTCGGAGCGACGAATTTTTATCTGCACTATCAGCGCATATACAGGAAAAAGGACGCCGGTTATCTTAAGAATTCAGAATTCAAAGCGATGCTTATAATTTTCGCATTCGCTTCCGTTCTTCTCTTCTTCGTAACGTACGACCTTTCCAATGACGGTTTCCTGAGACATGCCAAGGACGTTGTCTTCATGGTCGTTTCCGTAGGTTCGTCAACAGGTTATCTGATAACCGATCCGTTCACGGCGGCATGGCTGGCGATGCCGGCGATGCTTGGCTTCCTGGCGCTGCTCGCGTTGATCGGAGGATCATCCGCATCCACCGCCGGAGGTATGAAGATCGGAAGGATAGCGAACGTTCTTCGTTATTTGGTGATAGAGATGAGAAGACGCGTTCACCCGAGGGCGGTGTTCAACGTGCGTGCGGGTGAGGAGACACTTGATGATGAGCACATTTTAGGAATATACGTCATGTTCATCCTTTTCATGATAACCATGATCGCCGGTCTCCTGATATTGCTTATCTTAGAGCCCTCCTTGAGTTATGAGAATTCGTTCATGATATCTTTAGCAACAGTATCCAATTCAGGATTCATCGGAACTTACGTTCCGTTCGGTTCCTTCGAAGCGTTCTCGCCTGCCAGTAAAGCGTTGCTTTCGCTGATGATGTGGCTGGGACGTTTGGAGATAGGTACCGCTCTGTTACTGTTCACACCGATATTCTGGAAGGAGATATTCAGAGGCCGGCGTAAAGTGAAACGCGTGTCATGAGCGTCTGCACGCATCCAATATGCGTATTGCAACTGTATCACCTGGTGAAACTTCGTTTATTGCGCCTGCGGCGATCTTCGCCTCCCTGAAACGTCCCTTTTCGATGAGACAGTAAGCCATCGTCTCCAAGGCGCCTTTGTGTGTGTTATCCTTCATTATCGCTTTGTGCGCATATGCTGCCGCTGCCGGCAACCTGCCGTTTATTCTCATCACATACGCAAATAATGCCAAAGAATCCGTGCTTCCGTTCTTCAAATGCTGTTTCGCTATCTTCACAGCTTCTTTCTCTTTTCTCATCATCGTTAACGAAGCACAGAGATTCACCAGCGATCTGTATGAATTATTATCATCATTCACAACTTGTGATGATATCCTGTAAGCATCATCATATCTTTTCAATGAGCAAAGTATCTCGGAAAGCAATATCCTGTGTTCTATCCCTTTTTCAGCGATCATTTCAATTTCATGAAAAGCGTTCTCATCATCGTTCATGAGAAGGAGCGTTCTCGCTCTTTCGTAATGTACCTTATCAGAATCTTTTTCGTTCTTTATGATATCATACGCATCTTCCGGCCTTCCCAATCCCCTTAATGATATGGCAACGGCCAGTCTTTCATCTGACGGTATATTCGTCTCGGAGATCTTGTCAAGAACATCCTGACATCGAACATCATCTTCCGTTACTTTAAGTATCGACGCACACTTCAGAAGGATACGGATATCTTTTGTGAAAGATACAACAGAATCAAGGATCGTTCCCGCTTTGTCGTATTCTTCTTTTCCTATATGCATCTGTACATTCTCGAATGCTTTTTCGATGTCCATTACGACCTGCACGCATATCAATCAAAATAAAGATTATGCATATTTGAGATGTGCCTTATCGCTTGCGGAGTATAATTGACATCATACTTAAGGCTCAAAGGAATCCCAGTTCCCTTCCGACCTCTTCATGCGTGTATGTCTTTTTACCGCCCCTCTCCCACTCTGCAAGAGCCTTCTTAGCCAAAGCAAGATCATACTCATCTTCAATTATCTCAAAGATAGCAGCCCTCATTGCCTCCGAAACGGAGAGACCACGGGACGAGGCGTAATTTCTGATAACTTTCTTTTGGTCGTCCGTAACATGAACTGATATCTTCATCTTGCTGCCGGTTCTCCGATACGTTATCTGATGATATATCTACCTATGTCATATCTGCGATCGTAAGTATTCTTATTCTTCCGAAAAAGCATTGCGGGAGCCTGCACATTCTAAATATTTCCTTGACGTTGGTGAAATGATGAAGATAAGAACAATATCCGTTTACGGGCTTTTCGGCCGTCATGATCATACCGTAAATGTTTTTGATGACGGTATCACGTACATACATTCGCCGAACGGGTGCGGCAAATCAACACTGATAAGGATGGTATCATTGCTTTTTGCCGGCGATAAAAAGAATCTGAGCAAAATTCCGTTCGAAAGGATGGATATCTCTTTTTCAGATGGAACTAATGTTATCGTAGAAAATGAGAACGAACTGTTCATACAGATGCAGCGCAACGAGATAACCAGCGAGTTGAGTTCAGCTGATCTGCGATCGATAGTCAAAATAAATTTCATCTCTCCCGAAAGAACGTTCACATCCGGAACGAACGGATGTATGACCGACGCCGTCGGAACATATGCGGATGAACTTTCGGATATGTTAATTGCTGCGAAGGATGCAAGAGCATCCGCATTACCAAAGATAACGGAAACAGAGGACGACGAACTTGTTTCGTTGTCCAAAGATCTTAACGCAAAACTTAATTTCATGCGAGGCGCGGGATTCGATATCGATATTCCGCCCGGATCAAGATTTCCGCCGACCAGATACGATCTGACGGAATCAAAGGACGAGTATATTGAACTTGTATCATTGATATCTGATTTCGTTGAACGGAATCATTATCTTTCCGAGTCCGTAGTTGTCTTTAAGGACGTTATCAACAACTTCCTTTCCGATAAAGAGATGATGATAGACGATCAGAATAACATCGTATTCATTTTGGACAACGGAGTTGCGTTACCTCTGAATTACCTCTCTTCCGGTGAGAAGCACATATTCGTCAT
>WQXR01000053.1 GCA_009784745.1 Methanomassiliicoccaceae archaeon
AATTGTTCGGTGAAGCGCTGAGGGCAAAGAGCGAAGAACGGTTGAATAATGAACTTGAAGGGAGGATAGAAAGATTCAATTCATACAAGGCGGGATGCTATGTATGATTTGTTCAACACAGTCTCATGATACGATAAAACATTATATGGGTTCCCCGTTCACGGACGCATGAATGACGACGAGATACGTGAGTGCATAGACCCGTCATTACGTGAGAAGTACTTTGAAAGGGTGAAGAACATACAGAGCGCCCCGTATTCGCGCCTGAACAATGTGATCATCGAAAGCGTTAATGAAAAAGAAGTTCGTACAAGGATGTCCCTTGAGAACAAGACCAACAGTTTAGGATATGCTCACGGCGCGGCCGTGTTCGCAATAGCGGATGATACATTCGCCGTCGCAGCGAATCTGAGCGGCGATATGCAGATCGCTCTTTCCGGTAATATCATATTTCACAGACCGAGCGTCGGTAAAGAGTTAACGGCAGTGTCATCAAAGATAAACGAAACGAGATCCGTTTCCACTTATGAGGTGAAAGTATCCTGCGACGGTAAGCACACGGCAACGGCAACCTTTGTCGGTTTCAAGATCAAAGGTTCGATAGGTGAATGATCTCATCTTCCGTTACGAACACTTCCACAGGAAACGAAGGTACTTTCGGTGACCTCTCCCAGAACTCTTTAGATCAATTATGTATGATTATTGATTTAACAACGGAAATGATAACGATGACATCGGAAATAATGATAATGAAAGGTGAGATCACATTCGGGGTCGAAAGCGATCGAATTGAGGATCTTGTCACAGATCGCCGACCCGCAAAAAGTTTTATTGCAAAAATAAACACGACGAATAAAAATGTGGTGCAGGATCATACAGAAAATATCGGGGACACATCCATACGAGGTTTCGCAGCCGAAAAGAGAAAGATCACTATCGATAGCAATGTCATAATCGCTAGCGTCTTTTCAAAACGCGTCCCGGATGAATCTACATCTCAACGAGTGATAATAAAATGCAAAACCTGCGACATTCCGATATTGACGGACATAATTGTTGATGAATGTTTAAAACGCGCCCGAAAGCCGAATTCTAAGACGTCGACACAAACGATGAAAGAAAAATTAAACAATATATCTCCCTCCATCATAGAACTTAAACCGATCCCTTCTGTGGAAGAATTGATGAAAAAATATAATATTAGAGATAAACGGGATCTCAAAATATTGTACTCAGCAGATAAAACAGATTCTGTTATCCTCATAACACAGGACAAGGATTTTTTGACGGTGTCGAAGGTGTGAATCTGAAGATAATGAATATATACGAATATGACAGAGAAGATCGGATCTCGTAAGTGCCTCTGAAAACATAAGAATGGAAGGATTTATAAAGTTCGTACACACTACTTCTGATCGCCTTCGAAAAAGTGCGCAAGCACACAGCCGATTGAGAGGGGTGGCATCCCTTTCGAGGGTTTCTTCATTCTCGATCGCTTACTTTCACTCACGTCCGTCTGACAGCCTTTAATACGAACAACAGAATTCCGTTCTGTGAGAGTTGCAAAGACAATTGACGAATTATACGATGAAGTGAAGGATTACGATATCGTCATTTCCGGTGATGCTTCGCTGGTCACTGCGTTGAACAACCGCATCGACAGGCCGATGATAGGAAGGTTGGCATCAACGCCTAAGATGATAGCAAAGGATCACGAAGATGTCATTTTGGAAAAGTTAATGCAACTGGGCATATGCTCAAAGGACGGGATGTTCGGGATAAAAGAGGACGTAAAACTCTTGGAAACGATATCCGAAGTGACCGGATATGACGTAAGATTCGTTCACGGAGAGATCGAGAACATCCGCAAGATAAGGAAACACACTCTGAACGTGGAAAAATTCCTTTACGGAAAACCGTCGAAAAAGATATATGAGGCGTTCAAAGAACAACCTACGTATGAAATGGTGATGTCTTCCTTCGAATATGATGAGCATGAGATATTCAAAGGAAAGAGAACGGCAATAATAGGACTGGATATGTTCGACGATCTGGACAAACATTTTATTCCTTCGGTATACGATGAGATAGACCTTTTCAAAAAGGGTGAACATCATATAGAACAGATATACGCAGTGGGCAACGACAGACAGGTGGCGGAGCATGCTGTGGATCTGATCACAAATGAGATCGCGGAAGATGTTGCGATAGTGATGAACATAAACGAACCTATTGCGGATGCGGTACGTTCCGCATTGTACAGAAAAGGGATAGCATTCAAAAATACGCTGAGCGCAAAGGATATTGTGAATGTCAGGGATTATATGGAATTCATAAGGAAAGCGTTATCCTATGAAACGCTGACCGTAGGCGACGTAAGGGAATTGTTCGCATCATTAGGCGCAACGGCAAAAAGCAGAGATGATGAATATCTGCTGAACAAATATACAAAATTCTCAGACGAGAAGTTCAT
Organism: Methanomassiliicoccaceae archaeon; assembly: GCA_009784745.1. Taxonomy (GTDB): domain Archaea; phylum Thermoplasmatota; class Thermoplasmata; order Methanomassiliicoccales; family Methanomethylophilaceae; genus Methanomicula. The sequence goes on from WQXR01000053.1 coordinate 2,474, forward strand.
ACAGCTTTCCGATCTGATGCTGAACATACGCGATCATACGTTCTCTGAATTATGCGACATCATCGTTGACAGCAAGCACAAGGGAACAGTGAACATGGTATTGAGCGGCATTGATATCCAATCTCAAAAAATAAATGAAAAGACGGAAAGTTTTGCGTCATATCTTATAAATTCAATTGAGGGAATAAAACATAACGCAGAGATACCGGACAACGAGAAGAAGGGAGTATTACTGGCGGATTGCCTTAATTCCGTGTATATCGACAGGCCATTCATCATATATCTGAGCATCAACAACGGATGGTCATCTGATATCTCAGGAAAGGATTACACGGATCGTGAGAAAGAAGAAGAGAACGAATCACAAAGATTTCAGATACTCTTACAGCAAGGATCGGTACGCAGATACATCGTCAATACAATGAAAGAAGGAAAGGATGCGAGACCGTGTGTATCGTTCGATCGTCTGAACATCGATGAGAACGGCTCGTTCAAAAGGATCGAGAGATTCAGTGATATTGTCGGAACATATTTGAAAAAGGGAGCGTGGCTCTCTTCCTGTGATCCGGTTGCTGATACATTACATAAATTCACAGGTACCGTGAAAGAACTGGGGCCGTTATCGAAAACGTCGATGAACCGATATATCGAATGTCCGAGAGCATACATGCTGGGCGAATTCGTAAGTTCGCCGGACAGCGAAAGATCTGTGTTCGGTGTTATGATGCACCAGTTCGCGGAATTTTACGCGTGCTATCCGGAAATTGTAAAAAAGAATATGAGAAGATGCATCGAAAGGATGGAGAATGATTACGCAGGGATATCATGTCCGGAAAAGGATGAACTCGACAGGACGAAGATATCCGCGGCAGTGATGAACATGACGAGATTCATTGATTCGCTGAACATCAATACACAACTGAACGTTGACATCAGCGGAAAGAAAAAAAGAAAGAATATCTTTTTTGAAATGTTCTCTCTGGAAAGAACATCGGATATCGTTGAAACGGATCGTTATTCCTCTTCGGCACCGTTGCATGGTGAGTTCGATCTTCTCATCGGAAATAAAATAATAGATCACAAAACAGGCGCTCCGAAGGACGGTTCGAAGATCGTCGGCGAGATGGACATTGATGAAATTAACGATCATTACGAGGTGCAGCCGCTGGTATACCTTTCAATATTGGACGATATCGTTATGAACGGTGAGAAAGAGTTCATACAATTTTACGCAACCGATAACGAAAAGGATGCGTTCGATACGTCATCCGATATCATGAGGAACACCAGAACGGTAACGCTTCTGAACATGAGAAAGGCGGACATGCTACGAAGCGGTCTGATACTAGATCTCGTTACAAGAACGAAGAGCAGAGAATTCATAAAAGAATTCGGACCACAGTTCACCGAGGCGCTTCTGAATGCGAGTGTCGACAATGCGCACAAATGGATCGAGAATGATGAACTTTTTGAAAAGATCCTCGTGATGCAGAACAAGAGGACAGACACTGTGAAGAAAGCGATAAAAAGCGCAATAGAACTCGCAGGTAAGTACGTCACAGGCCGGTTCATAAGAGAAATAGGAAGCAACGACATACTGATGCCGAAGGAAACAATAGAAGGATTCAAAGAATATGCAAGGACGATACATTCAAAAGCAAATGAACAGCAGTTGACCGGATTCCCGTACGAACCGCGGAAGAGTTGCAACAAATGCAACTACTCGCACATGTGCACAGGAGGTGTGACAAATGACGGAACTGAATGACGGTCAGCGGATGATCTCAGAGACCACCGACGGCATCGTCGTCGTTGATGCCGGTCCCGGGACCGGAAAGACGCATACGATCGTGAAAAGATACATGAACATCCTGAAAAAGGACGTGGATCCGTCGGAAATATTGTTATTGACGTTCACACGGAACGCCGCGGCGGAGATGGAAGAACGTGTGAAAAGCGAGATGATACGTTCCGGATACAGCAAAAAAGCGGCATCGGTACGTTCGTCCACGTTCGATTCATTCTGTCTGAACGCGGTGATGGAATCTCCCGAGACCGTAAGTAAATTCTTCAAAACGAAGGAAACGCTTACCAGAAGCGCAAAACTCGTTCAGAATGAAACACTGGACAAAGAATATTTCAGAAATGTTTATACAAAATTCATCAGAAGGTACGGCCGTATGTACGGCAACGTCCCTGCTCTCGTGGGAACATCGTACGACGACCTTTACAACGTCATTCAGAGATTAATGTCAATAGGTGTGATACCCGAATATGACGGAGACTGGTTCTGCCGCGATAAAAGCATATTAACGGGAAAAAAAGAAGAACTGATATCCCTGCTGAATAAAATGAAGATATCGCTGAGCGGTGACATATCGGAAGAAAAGATAACAAAAGATGTTACCGAAAAGGATAAACAGGAAGCGGTGAACGATCCTCGTAACGAATTACTGCGATTCATTCACGGCGTATATTATGAATTCATAAGATCTTCGATATCTGATAACAGATTAACATTCGGACTGAACGCACTGTTCGCATTCATCATTCTTTACGAGAATAAGAACATCAGAAAGATGATGTCCTTCCGTTACGTGATGATCGATGAATTTCAAGATACGAACGAGTTGCAATTCCTCACATCATTGCTGATACTGAGAGAACCGAATCTCTGTGCCGTAGGAGATTGGAAACAGGGAATATACGGATTCAGATATGCGTCCATCGAGAATATAACAAAATTCGGGGAACGATTGGAATTAATGAAAAAATTCCTGAACAAAGGCGAGAAAAGGATATTACAAAAAATGCCGGACGCATTACCGTTATCGTTAACGGAGAATTACAGAAGTTCGCAGCTTGTCATTGACACTGCGTTCAACGCATTGAGGTGCAAAGCGAGTCAGGACGATACCGTAGATGAGAAATGGCTTAACGAAAAGGTAACGGAACTGGTATCCAGAAGGGACACCGAATACAGCGAAATTGAAAGAATATGCGCTCCAGATGACGAGGGGGAAATAAAAGCGATAATTCAGAAGATAACGGAATACATCAATGACCCGCGTTATATGATAATTGAGAATGACGGCACCGCAAGGCGTCCTGAATACCGTGATATCGCTGTGCTTTGCAGGAACGGGTCGATGTGCATCAAAATAAAGGATGCCGCTGAAGGATACAAAATTCCGGCACATCTCCAAGGTGATGTAAGTGTGATGAACACACGCGAAGGAAAACTCCTGTTAGCGTGGCTGCGTTATGTGAACGACGTCAACGATATACGCGGTCCTGTTGCGATACTGGCGGACGCAGGATATTGTTTAGCGGAATTGCGTACAATATTCAGCGAGAATATCAAAATACCTGATGAATTGAAGGAACAGAGAAAAAAATTGTTAAGGAAAAGGCACAGAGTGAACGATCTTCTGACATCGATATTCCTTCATCACAAATTGAACAATGATATAACGCATTCGTTAACGGCAACGATATCGTCGGCACACGGAGGGAATATGCTCACGATACCCGGCATCATAAGATTAATGGAAAAGGACATGGCCGAAGGGTCGAAATATAATGTGGACACGCTTCTGGATGACCGTTCGGTAATGATACAGACGATGCATAAATCCAAGGGATTGGAATATCCGATAGTCATCGTCGGCGGCCTGAGGACGTCGGTGATGCCGTCGTCGCAAAATAAACACGGTTCGATCGCGTTCGATCCGTTATACGGTGTAAGGATAACAAAAGAATATGACATCAGCGACGGACATCACAGGATACGGAACTGCTGGAAATGGGATATCGTAAAAGAAGCGACATCGACCGACAAGGACGGAGAACGAAGGTTGTTCTTTGTCGCTCTGTCGCGTGCGAAACAGTATATAACGATCACTTCCTTTTCAAACAGAACGTCAACGTTCTTCCGCGATGTGTGTGACGTTCCTGTGAGAGATAACATACCAACACCGAAAGCGGCTCCCCTCGGAGATGTGAGGAGCGTTAATAAAAGACCTGTGCTGAACGAATATGAACGCAGAAGAAAAAGGATATCGCTTCACGAGATCATCGGTAGATACGAAGAAAGCGGCGGCGGAAAGGGAACGGAGTTCGGCATACGCGTTCACAAGGACGCACAACGGATAATGAACGGAATGGATGCCTCGTCGGATACCGACGAGATAAGATACATCAAAAAGATATACGATTCCGTCAAGAACGCAAAAATACTGACGGAGATCGACTGTACGCTTCCTGTTAACGATGTGGTCATAGGCGGACGTATCGATATGCTTGCAATATTTGATGATCGTGCGGAGATACATGATTTCAAGACGGACATGAACAGAAATAATGAAGATCGTTACATAATGCAATTGAGCGTCTACGCTCATTCCGCCTCTTCGTTGGGAATGCCTGTTCAATGTGTCATAGATTACGTTTCACAGAACCTTTCCGTTAACGTCCCGATAATGAGCATCAGCGAAATATACACACGCATCGCAGAAGAAGGATGACGCTACTTTTATTATAAGCGGGCGCGTTCGGATGCGTATGGACATCGAAGGGCTGACCGACAGCGAGGTCTACAGCAGAGTTTCACGGGGAGAGGTGAACTCTGTTGAGAACGCGGTCAGCAGAACGTATCTGGATATAATAACGAAAAATACGTTCACAATTTTCAATCTGATAATATTCTCGCTCGGTGCTTTGCTCGTTTTCTTTGAAGAATATACAAGCGCCATGTCAGCCACCGGAATAATCGTTATGAATCTTCTTATTGCCACGACGCAGGAGATAAGAGCGAAACGCAGGTTGGATAAGATCGCATTATTGATGCGCCCGAAGGTCGCTGTCATACGCAACGGCAATGAAACGGAAATTGACCAATCGAAGATAGTAAAAGATGATATCATCCACCTTCGGAGCGGAGATCAGGCACTGGTCGACGGGATACTCGTTAACGTGAGATCGCTGGAAGTGGATGAATCATTGCTTACGGGAGAATCCAACACCGTAAGGAAAAGAGTTAACGATACCGTTTACTCGGGATCATATTGTATAACGGGAGAAGGCCACTACCGCGTAGCGGCCTTCGGCAACAAGACGTTCGCGGCAAATATGCTTGCAAGCGCGAAAAAGTTTGACAATAAAAAGACGCCTCTCCAATTGGAGACCGGAGCGATAACAAAGTTACTGATGGTGCTTGCACTGATCTATCTCTCTGTACTGATATTAATGAACGTCGTTCTCGGCGGAAGCATAGACGCACCAAGCACACTGATGATGGCCGCCGTCATCCTGGATATGGTGCCGATAGGATTATTTTTGATGATAGTCCTTGCATATATGATAGCCGCCGTCAGAATGTCCAACAGCGGCGTTCTTCTGCAGCGTTCGAATTCGATAGAATCGATCAGTCATGTTGATACCGTTTGCAT
>WQXR01000054.1 GCA_009784745.1 Methanomassiliicoccaceae archaeon
CAGGGAGAGGGCGGCGTCCGGACAGCATCAAAGGAATTCTTCAAAACCATTCGTGACGTATGCACAGATAACGGTACGCTAATGATAATTGACGAAGTTCAGACAGGGATAGGACGCACGGGAGAATGGTTCGGCATACAGAACTACGATGTGATACCGGACATAATAACAGCAGCGAAGGCATTGGGCGGAGGGGCGCCGATAGGCGCCGTGATATCAACTCCGGAAATATCATCGGTATTGACGCCGGGCACCCACGGGACAACATTCGGCGGCAATCCGTTAGTGTGCGCAGCAGCATGCGCAACACTGGACATAATGAAGGAAGAGAAACTCGTTCAGAACTCTAAGGAACTGGGCAAGAAATGGGTGTCAGACCTGAAACGCATAGGATCCAGCGATATAACGGAAGTGCGCGGAATGGGATTGATGATAGGCATCGAAATGAAAGAGCATGCAAAGGATGTCCAGAAACATGCGTTCGACAATAACATACTGGTGAACGTATGCCATCTGGATACGGTGCGCCTGATACCTCCGCTGATATTGAAGAAAGAGGAAGCGGACAAGTTCACACAATTAATGGAAGGGTTTGCATCAAAATACAACTAAGTACCCAATGGATACAAACCAACTCTTTTTTGTCTATAATAGAACATAAATAGTGGTAACTCTTTGAGGTTAACATGGCTAAAAGTTCTTCGAAAGAAAGTCTTGCGGAAAAGACAAGATCATACATAGACGCGCATCCGAGCATCAAGGATTGCGTATCAAAAGGACTTGTAAGTTACTCCTCATTAGCAAGATTGATAATGAAGGAATTGGAAATAGATAATGAAGAGGCGCTGATGATCGCCTGCCGCCGATATGCCGATAAATTGTCTGTAACAACGGATCACGAGAAAGATGTTCTGAAAATATTGAGGGACAGCCGTTTGGAGATGAGAACAAAGATATGCATCGTAACAGCGAAGAACGATTGGACGGTCCTCCATAAGATGGACAACCTTTTCAGGGACCTCTGGAATGAGAATTCCATCATGCAAGTTGTTCAGAGCGCCTCGGCCGTGACGATAATAGCAGACCGAACACTCAAAGACCGGATAATGGACACCGTAGGAAAGTTCAACATCATAAAATTAAGAGAGAATCTGGTTGAGATCGCAGTAAAAAGTCCTGAAAAGATAGTCGACACCAGCGGTGTGATCGCATATCTGATAACAAATCTTTCGGACGCAGGAATAAACATCGAAGAGACGGTAAGTTGTCACACGGACACGATATTCATTGTTAAGGAATCAGATATGATAGACGCATATTCCGTTCTTACAAGGTGTATACAGAGCGCAGAAGTGACCATAAAAGGATGAGAGAGCCACTGGGGAGATTCGAACTCCCGGCCTGCTGATTACAAGTCAGCCGCTCAACCGGGCTGAGCTACAGTGGCATCGCCACCGAGTATGACAGCCTTATTCTTATTACTTTGCTTTCCCTCGGGCCGCATATCAATATCTCAATCATCATCTTTAGGCTCGTAAAAGTAATCAATATGTTTTCCCCCACTCTCACCATCGAACAATTTACGGCGTTCCAAGCGTTCTTTCGCTTCCGCCAATATATCTCTTATCTTCTTCTCAAGCTCGGCCTTCGGCGGGAGATGGGTCCAATACTCTGCAACTGCAATGCCCGCTCTATCCATTTCCAGTAATTCGATCTGACCCCTGCTTGCTTTGGTACAAAGTATCAATCCTATCGGCTGCTCCTCTCCTTCCTGTCTTTCATATTTGTTCAGCCACTTGAGATACAACATCATCTGCCCCATATGCGCCGCTTTGAATTCACCAACTTTCAATTCGATCGCAACAAGCCGCTTTAATGTACGGTGATAAAACAGCAGGTCGAGGACAATATCTTCGCCGTCAATGATCATACGTTTCTGACGTTCAACAAACGTAAAACCGTGACCGAACTCTAACACGAATGATTCCAGTTCCGTTAGTATGGCCTTTTCAAGATCTGCTTCAAGATAATTCTCCTTCAATCCGAATAAATCAAGAAGATATGGATCTTTGAACACATTGAGCGGTACTATAGAATCTTCAGACAACTCTGTGGCGGCAATTTCTCTACGTTCGTAAGCTTTGCGAGAGATCTGACGTCGAAGTTCATGAACACCGAGATTTCGTTGAGCTACTTCGTTCGCATAATAAAGTAACGCTTCTTTCGACTTTAACGGTAATAGTTCAAGAATGTGGGACCAACTCAATCTTGCCGACACCATCGGCAAAATATCAGTATCTGAGATTCGTTCTGCAAATAAGGCCATTCTGTATAGATTTCTCTCCGTGAAACTTTTACCGTATGCGGCTGTCAATTTTGCCGATAGCGTCGGCAAAATCTTTTTTCCGTATTCTGCGCGTTGATTATTGAGTACAGTCGAATTGATATACTGTCCGACCTCCCAGAACATCATCGTTATTTCCTGATTGGCGTATGTGGCGGCGCGACATTTCCGATTTTCAATGATGGCCGATATACGATCGAAGAGTGCATTTTCATCAACGGCCAAGTTCTCTTGTACGATCAAAACGTTTTTCTTTTCATTCGTTACAGTCAGCTTATCCTTTTTCATATGTCCAGTACTCCTTGGAATGTTATTCGTACGAGAGTATATATTCCATACTTAGGGGGGTGACCGAAAGTACTCCTGAAAATACTCATATATATCAATGAGCCAGATATTCTGTTTTTATGTTAACAGATGACCGAAAGTGACCGAAAGTGTAAGTTGACACATCCATCAACGCACCTGTCAGAAACGCATCGAATATCACTCAATGCATCTATGTTTTCCGTGCAACAGAATATGATATCTCCTCGAGGCAAACAAATTCAACTGGCGTATTCATGCATGGTAAAACATACGATTGACGAACCAAAGTTTTATTAAATACAGTTTATTAACGCTGTCAGTTAACATTCAGATGTTATTACGGTGATATACAATGGCAGCAAGCAAAAAAGGGTCAGTAAGCAAAGGAGACCTTGTCTACATTGATTACGATGCGTTCCTCACGGACAACAATAAATTATTCGACACAACGAAAGCGGAATCCGCAAAGAATGCGGGTTTCTTCGATGAAAAAACAGAATACGCTCCGTTGCCTGTTCTTTTAGGCGCAGGAAGATTGTTCGAAGCATTCGAAGCGGCAATCGAGAATGCCGCCGTAGGCAAAGAGACGGAAGTTAAATTATCGTCAGCGGAAGCAGCGGGCGCAAGAGATCCGAAACTTGTGGAGACCTATCAGTTAAAGGAATTCCACAAGCAGGACATCGCTCCTCATCCGGGTCTCGAAGTCCAACTGGGCAACCGCAGAGGTACAGTGATGTACGTAGGCGCCGGAAGGGTAAAGGTAGATTTCAATAATCCTTTAGCGGGTAAAGATCTTGTCTACAAATTCACGGTCAAAGAAGTTGTCAGTGACAAGATCGAAAAAGCAAAAGCTGTAGTGAAAATGGACCTCGGAACTTCCGACGGTTTCGAATTTACGATAAGCAATGAAAAAGTAACGGTAATTCTTCCGGAATTGACAAAATTCGACCAGAGTTGGCCTGTCGCAAGGTTCAAGATAGTTTCAGATCTGAGAAAAGTGGCCGAAGTGGATACAATAGAGTTCGTAGAGGTGTGGGCGATAGCGGAAAAGAAGGCCGACGCACCGAAAGCGAAAGAGAAGAAGCCGAAAGCGGAAAAGAAGGATGCGCCGATAGCGGAAAAGAAGGCTGACGCACCGAAAGCAAAAAAGGCACCGGCAAAGAAGAAAGCCGAGTAAACGCTCTCAGCAAAACAATTTCAATAAATCCTTTCAACAAAATCCTTTAATCATCCACGGACGGGTGGCCTAGTCTGGATATGGCAGCAGCCTCCTAAGCTGCAGGTCGGGGGTTCGAATCCCTCCCCGTTCGCTCAATTCCGTATCATTCACGCCAGTTCTCAGTTCTCAGGCCGGGAACGTGACCGAACTCTTTCACATTGTTCGTCACCAGCACACCGCCGTTCGAAAGCACCGTCGCTGCGATTATCATATCATTCGGACCTATCAATTCCCCCTTGGACCTCATTTCATATCTTATCTTGGCGTATTCTTCGGAAGCGTCTGAATCGAACGGTACCACTTCATACGTTGAAAAAAGAACTTTAAGGTCATCTGCTTTTTTAGAGCGAGGATCGTTTTGTATCCCATGAAGAAGTTCCCCCTTAACGAGAGAGGGTATTTTGATGTCGTTAACGGGCGTATGATATATTTTGTCTGTGAGCCTCTGATCTCCGGTATTGAACATATCGATTATCACATTCGTGTCAAGGAAATATTTCATAAACTCTTCCTCTCGATGTCCATTGACCAAGGCAGTTCTTCCGGCTCTTTCATCGGATCGTTCTCCCACGAGCCCAAGCGTTTAAGCAACTCTACCGGCGGGCCGTTCTCATTACTCTTTTTGAGTATCTCGTTAACATAACTTGACACAGACGAACCTCTTTCTTTTGCTCTGATCTTCATCATCTCTTGAACATCATCATCCAGATACAGACATATTTGCGGCATGATATCAGCATTTTATAGTATATGATATCATATATTATAATTTATCGAATTCCCCCCACGTTCACTTATTTTTATGGCCAGCATATAAATTTTAAGATCTCGAACGATCAAAACAATACGTTTAAGATCTTTTGTCAGTTCCATTTTTTCAGATAATGCCCTGATATCAGAATTATCGGATACGATTGTTCTTTATAAAGCATTTAATATAGTTAACGCCGATTAGCGGTATAAATACTCGACTGTTCCCCAACGTTGAGAACGGCCGATCGCGAAGAGGTGCGGTTATGTCAAACAAGATTAAAATGAATGGAGGGGAGAAGGGTAAAAAGTACATATCAGGATTGAGAACGCTGACAATGCTGTCAGTTGTGTTCCTTTTGTCGGCGGCGATCGTTCTTGTTCTGTCGTATGATGATCCTGTGTCGGACGACGATACATTGGGTGCTTCATACATGATAACAGATGCGGCCGGTCTCGCTCAATTGGCGACAGAGGTCAACGCAGGCGATTCCAAGATCGGAATGGTCTATGTGCTTGGTAACAACATAGATCTGAGCAGCTATGCCAGCTGGACACCGATAGGGATCAACGCCGACCGTTCATTCAAAGGAACGTTTGACGGTAACGGATACACAATAACCGGATTGAAGATCGAACGTTCCGCATCAACAGGAGATAATTACATAGGTCTCTTCGGTTACGTGTTCACAGGCGGTGTGGTACAGAATTTAACACTGGAGGGTGTGAACATAACCGGATACACTTATGTAGGCGGTATAACCGGTTATCTTAACAACGCTTCTATTGTGAACTGTCACGTCACAGGCACAGTGAACGGTCACGACAGGGTCGGCGGCATAGCCGGTAATATCAATGTCTCCAGCACCGGAATAAAGGATTGTTCGTTCATAGGGGATGTCATCGGTACTGCAGCAGCATCGGACAACATAGGCGGCATCGTCGGATATATGGCCAGCAGTTCCGTGACAGGGTCATTTGCAGAAGGCACCGTTAAAGGAAGGGATAGCGTAGGCGGCATAGCCGGACATCTGAGCAGCAGTGCCAGTCCCAGTAAGGTTGAGAACTGTTATTACGTCGGTGATGTCTCCGGACGCAACTATGTCGGCGGTATCATGGGCGACATCAATATGCCTAACAACAATCCGAACAACTCCGTGAACAATTGTTACGCGGCCGGCACGGTCAAAGGTACGAATTACGTCGGAGGTATTGCCGGTTACCTTTACAACGGTAACGTGAGCAACTGTGCTGCGCTGAACAAGAGTATAACAGCAACAACGGGAAGCACATCATACGGCCGTGTCCTCGGAAATATAAACGCAGGGGTAGTAAGCGGGAACATAGCATTCTCGGGCATGCTTGCATATTCAGGTGTGCTTACCACAGACTTCAACGAAGCGTTCAATACACCAGGCGACACCGGAGGTATTGACATAAATGCCGCCGAGATCGCGTCGGACGGTGCTTTAGGCAACCGTTTCACAAGTCCTGTATGGACTGTGGAGGACGGCAAACTGCCGGACTTCTCGACTCCTAAGGAAATAACAGTGGGAGGAAAATTCGGATATCTGTTGCCGATAAGCATCAATGACGGCATGTTCAACCCGATAACCGGAACATTCGTTTACAACGGTTCGGAGCATACGCCTCCTGTAACAGCAAATAACATCAGACCCAAGGTAACTTTTACTGTCGATTATTCGAGCAACATATCTGCAGGGACTGCTACTATAACAATAACAGGCACAGGCAATTACAAAGGAACTGTGACGCTCAATTTTACGGTCCTACAGAAAACGATTACGTCGGATATGTTCAACCCCATAAATGGCACGTTCGTCTATGACGGTTCTAAGCACACTCCCGGCGTTACGATCAGCGGTACAGAACCCGGCGTAACGTTCAGTGTTACGCACCCTGGCATCAATATTGACGCAGGTATTGCGTCAACGACGGTCACAGGCACAGGCAATTACGGAGGAACGGTGATACTGAACTTCATCATAGATCGGCAGCCTGTTGACAAACCAACGATCAACACCGGCCTCATCTATGCCCTTGGGACTACACATACAGGCGTGAACTACGACGGCGATCTTGACGGCGACGCTTACGATATTGCCGGAGTTGTCGCCGAGGAAGAAAGTGGCAACTACTCTGCAACATTCACACTTAAGGACAATTATATTTGGGCAGACGGGACGGACGACGATCTGATCCTGAACTGGACCATCGGTAATGCGACTGGTACTGCGCAGGTGAAGATGGATGACTTCATATACGGCGAACTCGCAAGTACCCCGTCCGTTGAGGATAAGACCGGCGACTGGACGAATGCTGTATTTGAGTACTGTCTCGACAACGGTGAGAACGCTCCTGATAACAGTTGGAAATCCGTCGCACCGATGAACGCTGGAAAATACTGGGTGCGTGCCATATTGACGGAGAGTGCAACAGGCAACTTCGCCGATTTGACGGTTTCGAAGCAATACGAGATCAAAAAGGCCGACGGTACAAAAAATCCTGCCTATGTGGTCCCGACGTTGGATCACACGCCGTATCTTCCAGGAAAGAATCTTGATAACAACACCCAAACGAACTTAAATAGTCATCCGGGGTGGGAATGGGAGAATAAATTTATACCCCTAGGCAATGCGAGGACGGAAACGGAAGCATTCCTTGCGGACTATACATCTTCAGATCCAAACTATGAAAACGTGCTCGGAGTGAAGATCACGGTCGTGATCGAAAAGGCAAGGATCTCCGGTTTGATACCAATAGCTAACTACGGGTCTTTGATCTACAACGGAAATGAACAATTGGGTGTAGCATATTTCTGGGACATGCCGGGTTTTTACAGGCGCGTTGTCACCAGCCACAATTACTTTCAAACGGCTCAGGGCAATTACGAAACGGTCTACGAACTGATTGAGCCTTGGAATTATATGTGGCCGGACGGCACTTCAGTTGATCGCGTGGTCCGATGGACCATCGGCGCATCAATCGGTCATGCCGAAATGGAAGCAGGTGAGGTATTTGTATACGACGGAATGCCCAAGTCTCCCAAGGTCAACGTTGAAACACTGGATGGTGACTGGACTAACACAGTCTATGAATACTGGGTCGATTCAAACTGGGTGATGACCGTACCAATCAGCGTCGGCACGTATTCCGTCCGCGCCATTCTGACAGAAAGCCCAGGTGGGAACTTCACGGCGTTCAGAACTGCTTCTGTGAGTTTCACTATCGCACCC
>WQXR01000055.1 GCA_009784745.1 Methanomassiliicoccaceae archaeon
ATGGAACGTCTGTCCTTCGTGTTCGATAGATTCCCGTCACAAGAGAAAGCGGCAAGGATGCTTCTTCGTTTAGGCGTTTCCGTAAGGAACGGAAAAGCGTACATAGGCGATATTGAGTTATCTGACGCGGCCGTAGGCCGTGCCGCAGGCACGGACAGACGTACCGCAAGGATCGCAATAGAAAAAATTACGAATGACCCTGAGTTATGCAGATTCTTCGCAGGTCTGCGATCGATCGCGTTGCTTGCGGACGTTGCTCCGCATATAGGGTGTTCCACTCTTGTCATCGTACCGACGAACGCGTCCATGCCAGGTATAATAGCAGACGTATCAGATGTTCTGCTTGCTGCCGGAGTAAGTATTAGACAAGCTGTCATCGACGATCCGGACGGCGAGAATGTTCATTTACTGATCGTAATAGACGGCAACATACCGGCGGAGTTCATACCGTCGATAAGACAGTGCCGCGGTGTTGCGAGTCTTATCCTCAAATAGATGCGGCATTGGATCATCAGTGGAATTCTTTCATGCTTCGAACACCTAATTCTTTACCGCATGCGCTCTTTATTGCGCCAACGGCCGCATTCGCGCCGTTTATGCTTGTGAGGAAAGGAATTTCCAGTTCGACCGCTAAACGGCGCATCATGTAACCGTCCCTTCTCGCTCCCGAGTGCATTGACGGCGTATTAATTATCAAATTAATTTTGCCTTCTCTCATGAGGCCGATCGCATTCGGTTTTTGATTGTCGCTCACTCTGAATACTGTCGTCGTCTCGATACCATGCTCACGAAGATACGTTGATGTTCCTTTCGTTGCGTATATGGTGAATCCCATTTTCCTTAAGATATCGGCAGCATCCAGAACTTCTGATTTGTCGCTGTCGTTTATTGTTATGTATACACCGCCCTTGTTCGGAAGTTTATTCCCTGCGGCAACGAGTGCTTTATAGCATGCAATATCCAGATTCTCATCGATGCCCATCACTTCGCCGGTGCTTTTCATCTCAGGCGTAAGTATCGAATCAACTCCCGGGAGTTTCAGGAACGGGAACACGGACGCTTTCACAGCGTAATGGTCCAATTCTTTGTATCCTACGTAACCCTGCTGTTTTAACGTCTTCCCGAGCATTATCTTCGTTCCTATCTTTGCCAACGGAACACCTATCGCTTTGGATATGAACGGTATCGTTCTCGATGACCGAGGATTGGCTTCGATCATCCATACTTCGTTATCTTTCACTGCTAACTGAATATTAAGCATTCCTTTGATCTGCAACGCGATCGCTACACGTTTTGACACATCAATGAGCTTCTTTACCATATCGTCGCTTACGGTGAACGGCGGCAGCACCATTGTCGCGTCTCCGGAATGCACACCGGCGTATTCGATATGTTCCATGATGCCGCCTATGAACACATCCTTTCCGTCGGAAACGAGATCAACATCTATTTCTATAGCCTCAGCCAGATATTTGTCCACCAATATCGGATGATTCTGCGAAACTTTCACAGCAGTTTCCACATAAGTTCTTAATTCATCCTCTGAATAAACAATTTCCATCGCACGTCCTCCGAGAACATATGACGGTCTTACGAGTACCGGATAACCGATGCGTTCTGCAATGCCTTTGACATCATCGAACGAATATCCAGTTCCGGAATCAGGCTGTTTTATCTTAAGGTCGTCCATAAGTTTGGAGAATCTTTTTCTGTCTTCGGCAACGTCCATCATATCCGGCGTTGTTCCGAGTATCTTGGTCTTGGAACCTTTCAACGCATTCTCAAGGTCAACGGCAAGGTTGACGCTCGTCTGTCCGCCGTACTGGACGATAACGCCGTCGGCGTTCTCTTTCTCAATTACATTAAGAACATCCTCCAGCGTAAGCGGTTCAAAGTATAAACGATCTGAAATATCGTAATCTGTTGATACGGTCTCCGGATTATTGTTTATTATTATCGCATCCATGCCTTCTTCCTGTATCGCCATTACGCCGTGTACGCATGAATAGTCGAACTCAATTCCCTGGCCGATCCTTATGGGACCGCCGCCGATGATGACGATCCTCTTTTTCTTATCATCCTTATCATGCGCAGCTTCGCATGACCTTCCGTATGTTGAATAGAAGTACGGAGTGCTCGCTTCATATTCCGCTGCGCATGTGTCCACCATCTTGTACGTCGGGATGATATTCTCTTTCTTTCTCATTTTTCTGATGTCTTTCTCAGACATTCCGGATAACGACGATATCGTTTCGTCGGCAAATCCCATTTCTTTCGCTTTGCGCAGATTTTCTTTTGTTATTTCTTTCTTAAGTTCATTTTCCATGTCGACGATGTTCTTTATCTTCAGTACAAAGAAATGATCCCATTTCGTGATATCCGCTATTTCTTTTGTATCCATGTTCCTGCGTATCGCTTCTGCGATCGCAAACAATCTTTTGTCGGTGGCATTCTTCAATTCTTCTCTTATTTCATCATCATTCATTGACACGCGATCCAGACCGGTAACGCCTATCTCCAATGAGCGAACACCTTTCAGTAACGCTTCTTCCAATGTCCGACCGATGCTCATCGTTTCTCCGGTGCTCTTCATCTGCGTTCCTAAATGGCGATCGACCATCCTGAACTTGTCGAACGGCCATCTCGGTATCTTGACGACAACGTAATCTATTGACGGTTCGAACGCCGCATATGTTGATCCGGTGATATCATTCTTTATCTCATCCAGCGAATATCCTACAGCGATTTTTGCTGAGACGCGTGCTATCGGGTATCCCGTTGCTTTTGATGCAAGTGCTGACGATCTCGAGACACGCGGATTAACTTCTATCAATCTGTAATCGCCATTCGCCGGATTGAATGCAAATTGAACATTACAGCCGCCTTCGATATGTAGAGCGCGAATAACTTTTAACGCCGCAGATCTTAAACGTTTGTGATCCTCTCCCGACAAAGTTAAACACGGAGCGCAAACAATGCTTTCGCCGGTATGGATGCCCATTGCGTCAAGATTTTCCATGTTGCATATTATTATGCAGTTGTCATTCTTATCACGCATCACTTCGTATTCATATTCCTTCCATCCGAGGACGCTCTCTTCGATCAGTACCTGATGAATTCTTGAATACGCGAGACCTCTGGCACATATCTCTCTTAACTCAGGTTCGTTATATGCTATTCCTCCGCCCGTTCCGCCGAGCGTGTATGCCGGCCTTATGAGAACGGGATATGTTCCTATCTCCTTTACAGCGTTCAGTGCTTCCTCGATGCTGTGCACGGTCCTGCTCTTGGGTATCGGTTCTCCGATCCTTATCATCGTTTCTTTGAAAAGTTCCCTATCTTCGGACATTGCTATCGCATCCGGTTGCGTTCCCAGTAATTCGACACCTAAACGATCCAATACGCCGTTATCGGCAAGTTCGGAACAGATGTTCAATGCCGTTTGACCGCCCATTCCCGAAAGTATGCCGTCAACCTTCTCTTTTTCAATTATCTTTTCAATTATGGGGGCTTGTAATGGCTCAATATAAACACTGTCCGCCATCTCCAGATCTGTTTGTATCGTTGCGGGATTAGAATTTACGAGTACTGTTCGATATCCTTCTTCCTTAAGGGATTTGCACGCCTGCGAACCGGAGAAATCGAATTCCGCCGCCTGGCCGATGACGATCGGACCGGAACCTATGACCATAAGTTTGCGATATTCCTTCTTCATTTTCCGACCTCCGTTATCTTTTCCAGAGCGTTATAGAAGAACGAATCCTTTTCATATCTGTGCGATATCGGATAATACTGGATGCCGAATATTGGTAACGAATTATGAGAGAAACCTTCCGGCGTCCCGTCGTTAACGTTGAACTGATCTATTATGATATCCGTACCTTTTGCGGATGAAGGATCAACGCAGTACATGTGATTCTGATCTGTGATGTAAGCACGCGTTCCGTGCTTGACAGGCTGATTCGGACCGTGATGACCGAACTTCAGTTTCATTATCTTACAGCCGAATGCTTTTGCAATGATCTGCGAACCGAAAGCGATACCCGCAAGCGGTATCGATGATGATAATTCTTTTACGGTCCTGACAAGAACATCATTATCATTAGGATCTGCGGGACCGTTGGATATTATTAGGCTTTTTACTCCGGAAGAAAGAATATCCTTTGCTTTCGTGTCATACGGGAATATTATCAAATTGTATCTTTCCGAGAGATCCTTTATCAGATCGCGCCCTGTACCGCAATCTATCAATCCTATCGTAATTTTTTTACCGTTGCCGATCTTTTTTATCTCTTTTACCGATACGGAAGAGATATTCACATTGCGGCGTATCCCTTTGAGTCTTTTGATCTCGTCCTTTATCTTCTTATCGTCAAATATAACGGATGCGTTCATCGTTCCGTTATTCCTTATCATTGCAACGACATCTCTTGTATCAATTCCTTCGATACCCGGAATTCTATTTTCCTTCATGTACTCATCCAGCGTCCTTCCGCCGTACATGTCCGAAGGTTCCCTACAATATTCCCTAACCACAAGCGCAGAGATCTGTACGGAATCAGAGAGTTCGTAATTATCATTCACACCGTAATTCCCGATCATGGGAAAAGCGGACACAAGTATCTGTCCCTTGTATGCGGGATCAGTGATACTTTCCTGATAGCAGGACATAGAAGTTGTGAAAACGATCTCTCCGTCAGCGGCGCCAACGTGTCCGAAGGACACGCCCTCAAGCACCGTTCCGTTCTCAATTACCAAGAAGCAACGTACCATCGGGTTTCTGCCATACCCGTGGAAAATATATAATGACTGTCATGGAAGTATGACAGCCTCATGACGCAGTTGTCTGGTTACAGACACAACGCAGCGAAACATAGAAACATTTGTTATACGATACAAGAACATGCGTTTACTGGACCAAGACCCCGTCAACGGAAGCATGAGGGTCCAAATAGAAACGGAAGATGATATTTGGCATTTGTATAATGTCGTTGAGATAAATGATATTTTAACTGCGTCAACAACGCGAAGAGATGAAAAAGCGACAGATAAGTTAAGAGCGGAACGCGCCGAAAAAAAGAGGATGACGTTAAGCGTAAGGGCGGAGAAGATCGAATTCTCAGATTCTGAATTAAGATTGAGAATATTGGGAACAATAACGGAAGGTCCGCAGGATATCGGACAATATCATACGTTAATGTTCGAAGTCAGCGAAATTCTTACAATAACGAAGGAAAAATGGAGATCAACGCATTTAGAACGCTTAAGAAAAGCGGTATTCGAATCAAAGAGGCCGATGATCGTTTTTGTTTCGTTAGATCAGGATGAAGCAGTTATCGCAGTCCTGAGACAGTTCGGACTAAAAGAAATTGCAACGATACGTTCAATGCGTTCCGGAAAACAGTATCAGGAAAAGGAGACGGTATCGTCTTACCACAATGAGATAATCTCAAAGGTGATACCCATGCTGTCTGACAATACGCCATTGATACTCCTCGGCCCCGGATTTGAGAAGGAGTTGCTTTCGGAATCAGGAAAGAAAAGTAATTCCGGGATATTCTCAAAAGCGCACGTATATCATACCGGACAATCGGGAATGCCCGGAATTAATGAATTAATGAAAAAAGGAATGGGTGCTTCCGTTCTTCGGGATTCGAGAGTTGCGATAGAGATGGAATCCGTTGAAAGACTGATGGAAGAGATAGGAAAGGACGGGTTGGCAACGTACGGTCCGAAATTTGTTGAAAAGGCGGCATCTTCGGGCGCAGTAGAGACATTACTGATATTGGACTCGCTGATAAGAGAAAAGGATCATGATCCGATCGTTAAAGACGTTGAGGATCAAAAAGGCAATGTTATTGTGATCTCTGAAAAACATGACGCAGGTCGCCAATTAGCGGCACTTGGCGGTATCGCTGCGATACTGAGATACAGATCATAAGAATTCTTTGTATATTCAGCAGTCGATGTATCGTACATGATCGTAGAACGCTATTCGGACGGCAGCCGTTATGAAGGTGAATTAAAGAACGGCAAAAGGAACGGCAAAGGTACACATTACTTCGCGGACGGAGGCCGATATGAAGGAGAATTCAGAGACGGCGAAAAGAACGGCAATGGCGTAATATACTTCGCGACCGTCGGCCGATATGAAGGAGAATGGGAGAACGACAAAGCGAACGGCAGAGGTACGTTCTATTATGCGGACGGAAGAACAAAGACGGGCATTTGGAAAGATAATGAACGCATAGGCTCGGAGTAGCCAATATCATTCAACGCAACCAAAGATGAACGTTGAGTTCGAAAGGGATATGTTCGATATCTGTGTCACTGCTTCAGCCAGTCCGTGATCTTTTGTAATGATGCCATGGTGTCATCATAGGTCACGGTCTCGTACAACAACAGGGATGTTACAGTATCGTAATCATTTTTGTATATTCTTTCGGCCATGATCTTTTCCAAAATGTCCGAAAGAGAGAAACCTTTTTCAGCCGACGGGCAATCGCGTTTACCCTCGCGTACCTTACGTATCTCTTCAACAAAATCCTTCATTTTATTGTCTAAGGTCATGTGCGGCAGTATTTTGTAAAGGTCATACAGGTGACGCGACTGCGTATCCGTTCTGTTATCGATATAATAGTCGCATATCGCGAAGATCTTGTCCACGAATGTACGCTCAAGCGACTGGACCAATATGTCAAAAGGTTCCAGACCCTGTTCGGTGATGATGTTGTCAAGACGGCGTTCATTCAGATGATCGTATATCAGCGAGGAAACAGGCATCTTCATGTTAGGGAACGAATCTATGAGGAAGTAGGTCTCCACCTCCAGATGTTGTTTGAGTGCCGTGCTCTCGAACAGAACGGGATATGATATTTCGTACAGATTGTATTCCTTTCCGCTGCGCGTTTCTTCGGGATTCGTGAGTTCGAGGTCGAGTTCGTTCACCGTATCAACGATATTCTGTTTGAGCATCTTCCTGCGTTTACGTGTCAGACTGCCGGCATCCTCAAGGTTGATATCAATGTCCTCGGAGAACCGTTCCACGAGTTTGAAACATTTGGACAGACACGTACCTCCTTTGAAGATGAGCAGCGGCTCCTTTGCCGCAAGAGCTTTCAGGAACAGCGTGACATAATAGTCCTTTTCGATCAGTGCGGGTCTGATCCCCGTTGATGCCGCGACGGTCTCCACAAGATCTGTGAAATTCTCTTTGTCATTATGTAAGAACATATCCTATCTCCGATCTTTTCAGATTCTGTAACGCACGCTTGGGAAAGAAGTTCGCACATTCTTCAAGCAGTATCGGGTCGATCCGCACACCGTCCGCAAGAGCGAGGATATTGTCAGTTTCACGCTTCTTGAGAGGACGGTCGATCTTGCTGAATATCTCAAGTATCTGAAACAACGGCGCATTCTCGCGAGTGATCTCCGTCTTTGCACGCCGTAACCGGAAACGTGCTTTGCCCATTTTCACATATCTCACTTTCGTTGTTTCTTTCACAGTGACGATCTCACGGGTGAACGGAACTTGGTTCAACAGTCCGACCATGTTCAGAAGTGTCAGACCGGTATAATATCCGAAGACCTGTTCTCCGTTTTGTATATATTTTTTCGAAGCGACCTTATCCGCAGTAGGGGAAAGCGGCTCGCCCCAGAACGTGACCTTCGGAAAGCAGTAGACCCCCGGGCCGAATTTCTTCATTGTTCCGTCCTCGCA
>WQXR01000056.1 GCA_009784745.1 Methanomassiliicoccaceae archaeon
AAGGCGCATTGATCGCGTCCGT
Source organism: Methanomassiliicoccaceae archaeon (assembly GCA_009784745.1). Classification (GTDB taxonomy): domain Archaea; phylum Thermoplasmatota; class Thermoplasmata; order Methanomassiliicoccales; family Methanomethylophilaceae; genus Methanomicula. Next base: position 23 of record WQXR01000056.1, read on the forward strand.
AGCAAGAGGTATGTCCGTGATAACGTCATCCGGCGGTTCTAAAGTGAAGATATTCTCCGATATGATGACCCGTGCGCCGGTATTCCGTGTGAACGGAGTGGAACATTCCTCAAAAGTGATGGAATGGATATCCGATAACATCGGAATGCTTAAAAAAGCAGTAAAGGGAACGACGTCGCACGGTAAACTCGTAAAAGCGGAATGTTTTCCCAACGGAAGAAATCTTTTTGTAAGACTTTCATTCGAAACGGGCGACGCAATGGGAATGAATATGGCTACTATCGCATCAGAGGCTGTCTGCGAACTCATTGAAAAGGGAACCGGAGCAACACTCGTCTCAGTTTCAGGGAATATGTGTACCGACAAGAAACCGTCATGGATAAATTCCATCGAGGGAAGAGGAAAAACTATCGTTGCGGAAGCCCTGATACCTGCTGCGGTCGTTGAAAAGAAATTGCGTACATCCGTTGACAGCATCGTTGAGACGAATATCAGAAAGAATCTGATAGGAAGTTCCATGGCAGGTTCTCTGGGATCCAATGCGCACGCGGCGAACATGGCAGCCGCATTGTTCATTGCAACGGGACAGGATCCTGCTCAAGTTGTCGAAGCAAGTTTATCCATGACGAATTGTGAATCCGTTAACGGTGACCTTTACATTTCTGTTCGTATTCCGGCAGCAGAACTGGGGACCGTCGGCGGAGGTACGAGACTTCCATGCCAATCGGAAGCGCTGAGCATAATGGATTGCGTGGGAAAAGGAAAAGCAAAGAAACTTGCCGAAATATTCGCATCAACTGTATTAGCAGGTGAATTGTCAACTATCGCAGCACAGTCAGCAGGACACTTAGGAAAGGCGCACAGTGAACTGGGCCGCTGAATCAGACATTCCAGTTGATATCTTTTCTTATCTCTTTAAGGAACGTTCTGTTCTTCTTCGCCTGTGCTATCTTTTCTTCGTTCAGTTTGAATATTCGGACGTCACTGCTGTCCGTACATCTTTCCAATATCTCGCCGTCTGATGATAGATACATACTTCCTCCGGCCATGTTGAATCCTGGGTCGGGACCGACCATGTTCACAAAGACGATATCCAAAGAATTATCTATGCATCTGGCTCGCAATATCTTTTCATATCTGTCAGCATTCTTTTTCGATACTGCTGAGATACAAACTACGATATCAGCATCCTTAGATGAATACCATCTGAAAAGTTCGTTGAACATTATGTCGTTACCTATGACTGCGCCTATCTTCAAATCACGGAATTGAAATATCTTCGGTTCATTTCCGGAAGCGAACACATCTTTTTCGGAAAATATCTCATTCACGTCCAGATGTATCTTTTTATAGATCTGTTTGTTCTCGCCGTCGGTCAGGATCGAACAATCATACAATTTCCCGTTCTCTTCGACCGGAGAACCAAATATAACGGAACATCCTTTGTTCTTTACGTTAACGTTAAATTTATTCATAAAAAAGGCATCCAGATTCTTCATCTGATCACTGCACTTTCTGTCATAACCGGTTGCAAATAATTCAGGGAATATCAGAAGATCTACATCCGTATTATTCAATATCATCTTCGCCTTCGATACATTTGCGGCCGGATCATCGATCTGACCTCTTACCTGTGCGATCGCAATTCTCATGAATGATGTTATGTTTCGCATGAATATAAAATCATTTCATTTGTTCTCAATGATAAGAACATACCTTTCGGAAAACAGAATGGATTTTATAGTCATCCTCTGTTCTAAGCACGTATGCCTGTCATCAATTTCAATTACGAAGATCTTTGCAAAATGATCGGAAAAAAAGTTTCCAAGGACGTTCTGATGCATCGGATACCGATGATCGGCGCCGATATGCATGATGACGATGAAAGTGATGAGATGTCTGTCGAATTCTTCCCCGACCGTCCCGATCTTTATTCGGCAGAGGGATTGGCAAGGTCTTTGAGGTCATTCCTTGACATTGATACGAAAATGAAAAGATATGACGTTGTGAATACAGGAATTACAATGAACGTCGACAGGAGCGTAAAGGACGTGAGACCGTACATCCTCTGCGCCGCAGTCCTTGATATTGATATCAATGACGACATTTTGAGGTCATTGATGGAGATGCAGGAGAAACTGCATCTTACCATCGGCAGAAAAAGATCAAAGGTCGCGATAGGTGTTCATGATCTTGATAACGTGGAACAGCCGTTCATATACAAAGCGGTAAGACCGAATGAGATATCATTCGTGCCTTTAGCGAAAACTGAAAAATGGGATCTTGACGAGATACTGAAAAATCATGAAAAGGGAAAGGATTATGCGCACCTGCTTTGCGGAAAGGCAAGATATCCGATAATTTTAGATTCCAAAGATAACGTTCTGTCGTTCCCGCCGATAATAAACGGCGTCCTTACTACTGTAACGACGAAAACAAAGAACCTTTTTATTGACGTGACGGGAACAGATGAGAAAGCAGTGAAGGGTGCGCTGAATATCATCGTAACTGCTTTAGCGGAGCGCGGCGGTTCAGTCGGGTCGGTACGCATGAACGACGGAACATCGTTCATATCACCGGATCTGCGTCCTTCGGAAAGAAAAATCAATGTAAAGGAATGTGAAAAGTTCCTCGGCAGGAAGATAGGGAAGGACGGTATCATAAAAGCATTGAAAAGGATGGGATCCGACGCGTCCGCTGATAAAGATGATATCATCGTCCTCATACCTGCGACACGTCTGGATATAATGCATTCAGTCGATATCTACGAAGATGTTGCTATAGGATACGGATTCGAGAATTTCGGTTCTAAACATGAACTTTCTCAAACGACCGGTAAGAAAAGGGATATGACCGTTGTCTCCGAACGTCTGAGGGATGTGATGATAGGTCTCGGTTACACGGAAGTGACAACGCTCACGCTCAGTTCGGAGGATGATGAGTTCATTGTCTCAGGATTACCTGAAAAGAATGTTGTTAAAGTAAAAAATCCGATAACCGAGGATCATACGTGTCTCAGGTCGTCATTACTGCCGAGCGTGATGCGTGTGATAAGGAAGAACAAGCATCGTGACCTTCCTCAGCGGATATTCGAGATCGGCGATGTCATCGCCGACACGAAACGTCAGCGCCGTCTGTGCGCAGTTGCCACTCATTCGAAAACTTCGTTCACGGAAATGAGATCCGTTGCCGAGTCCGTTCTCAGAGAAATGAATATTTCATATTCGCTTAAGGAATGTGATTACGAGACGTTCATCAAAGGGCGAGGAGCGGAGATCATCGTCAGGAACGAAGTTAACGGATATTTCGGAGAAATGTCGCCGGAGATAATAATCAGATTCGGCACGGACCGTCCGGTGATGTTCTTTGAGATGATCGTATCCGCCGAGATATCAACAGGATTGTTCTAAGGCTCTTCCCAGAGCCGCGGTATCATCGCTGCCGTTACGCTTTGCTCCGATAACGTTTTACGATCAAGTTGTCCCCTGCTTAACGTACCTATCGCTCCTTCTCTGTTATTTCGTGAATCACCGTAAACGGATGCCATCGCATCCCCTACGGTAACACCGTTGCGAATCATATCCGCTATTTTATCAGGATATCTGAAACCGGAACTCATACCGACGGTGATATTTCCCGTATCGTCGATGATCGCACAATGCTGCACATCGTACAGATGACCGTATAACTCAAAGACACCTGCCTCAATGCCCACAGCGAGTGAATTATCTCCCAATGCCGCCTTGGCACGATTCACTGCGCCTTTGTATGTGTCGTCACCGAACGGCTGTTCGGGAACACCGCTTTCAACGTCCGTCGGAATTATCCTTACGTTTCCGTAGATACGTTCCATTACTGCTCTTACTGCTTCAACTTTAGCATGATTCATCGATCCGACGGCTATCGACATTGCATTACTGTCGCCGGTTCTTGAGTATTCGCCGGATAAGATATTTGATGCGTGTATCTCCGCACCTTTTGTGTTTCTGACCATATCGATAACGGAAACGAACAATGGTTCGAGACCCGCTTCCGCTCTTTTTTTGTTGATCTGAATTCCCGTACTTTCAGTTTCCTTGGAAACAATGAGATAGCATTTCTCTACGGTCAGAGTGAAACCGAACTGATCCGATAATGGTTGAATTTCAGCATGCTTTCCGATGCTTTCCAGAAAGAATATCAATCCTTTCATCCTCAGATAATAAGGATTCGTCCTTTTTCTTGATGATGATGCAAAATCATCTGTTGATAATCCTATAATAACATCATCGGATAACTCGAACGCTCTCCGTATGAGTGCTTTGTGACCGTCATGGATAACATTGAACGTTCCGCCGAGTACTGCTTTCATGTTCATCACATTATTACCAGAATGGCAATTACCATCATCGCCACGGCCAATCCCTCTATGATATACAATTGCCGTTTCTTCTTCTTCACTTCATCTTTACGTACTGACATACACCCTTCACCGCAGAATCTTCCATCTTCGGTGTGTGCTTTGCCGCATGTGTAGCAATGCCTGTGCTGCGGCACCTTGTCGAACTCAGCCATACTGTACGCACTGCGCTAAGTATAAAAAAAGTTATGTGTTATTTTGCTGCACAACAGAACGGTTCACAGGGAACCGTGAATGATCTTTCCGGTCTTCACAGCATCATATACGAGAGAATATTGGTCTGTCAGCCTTTCATTGAATTCTTTTGGCGTGTACACGATTATGTCTATCGGGATACGAGAATCTTCCAGTGCCATTCTTGCTTTGACACTGCGCATAAAACCATCCTCATCGGATTCTTTCACCAGAATAAGATCAAGATCGCTGTCATCACCTGCAGTACCTTTCGCTACAGAGCCGAACACTATCATGAGATCGGGTTCTATCTTTTGTTTTGCCATCTCAATGACCCTATCCGCCTCCCTGTAGTCGAACATATTATCGCCTTTCTGATTGTTTGTAATGTATAAAACCCATCTGTTCTTTATGCTGGATAACATATCAGACAGCATTGGACCTGTCCAGTTCGTTAAGCACAACTATCATGCAATGATCTGCATGCAAACTTATCGGACCGAGACATATCTTTGACGGTGAGCATGACATCACTGCGTTCTCTTCTTCTGCGGTGAGGTCCTTATCATCGCCGAGAACGAATGTCACGTTCTCAGGGAATTCATATTCTCTTACGTCGTTACCGTCCTCTTTCAGATAAACTATCGACGAGATCTGTTTTAACTTATCGATAACGTCGAAGAACGAATCCTTTGATACGTATATTCCTGGTGACGATCTTGCTTCGCATGTTCCTGTCTTTTTCAGTAATGCGTTCCTTATCAGCGAAGCGGTACTTCGCTCATCGGGATTAAGATAACGTAACTCTGAACCGACGAAACGTACAGTTTTCGGTGCATCCTCGCCTCCTTGCAATATAAGATACAATTCAACGTCCGTTCTTATCGAATGACTCAGGAAGAATGCTGAATTGACGCATCTTACAAGAACATCCAGTCTTCCGGCGCCTCCTGCTATATCGTCCAATTTAAAATCACCGGACGCGATCGCTCTGTGCCCCGCGACCACGAACCTTATCATATGTCGATGTCCCCGTTGCTTCCCATCTGCTTCATCATCTGCTTCCGCATCTTGCGGTTGCCCATGAATCCTTTGATCGCCTTTTTGCTGTTGCCGTATTGTTTTATGAGTTCACGGACGTCATGCGGATCGACACCCGCACCGTACGCTATCCTGTTGATCCGTGTTCCTTTTATTATTCGCGGATCGTCCATCTCCTCATCGGTCATAGAATCCATTATCACGCGGTATCTTTTCAGTCTCGCCTGAGATTCCTCGTAATTTATCTTGTCTTCCATGCGATTCATTCCTGGTATCATGCTCATTACTTTCTGTAACGGCCCCATCTTGCTTACCGCTTCCATCTGCGTGTACATATCCTTTAACGTAAATTTACCGGACATTATGTGCTTCGATGCCCCTTCAACTTCCTTATCGCCTTCGAATTCTTCCTTTGCGATGTTCACAAGCGTTGAGAGATCGCCCATTCCCAATAATCTGGAAATGAATTTGTTGGCGTCGAACGGCTCGAAATCACGTATATGTTCTCCTACACCTAAGAAAACTATCCTTGCGTCGGTTTTTGACACGGCGCTCAATGCGCCTCCGCCTTTGGCGGTGCCGTCCATCTTCGTTAATATCACTCCGGTAACGCCTACCGCTTTGTGGAATGCATCCGCCTGCGGGCCTGCCTGCTGGCCTACCTGCGAGTCCAGAACAAGTAACCTTTCATCCGGTTTGGCGATCGCCGCAACATCCTTCAATTCCTGTATCAGATCCGCTTCAAGGGCATGACGTCCCGAAGTGTCGATGATTATTACTTTCTTGTCCTTGAAATGCTCCAATCCTCTTTTTACAACTCCGGCGGCATCCTTTGCGCCCTGTTCGCCGTATACGTCCACTCCTGTCTTTTCACCTAATTGTTTCAGCTGGTCGTACGCGGCCGGTCTGTGGACGTCCGCTGCGATCATTCCGACACGGAAACCTTTCTTTGAGAATAGTAACGACAATTTACCGCAGCTTGTTGTCTTTCCCTGTCCGTAAAGGCCGACCATCATTATGGTCTGCGGCTCCATCTTAAGACCTTCGCCGTTGTCCAGAAGGTTCACCATCTCTTCGTAGATTATTGAGACCACGTGATCTTTAGGACCCTTTCCCGCAGGAGGTTTCTCCTCGAGCGCCCGTTCCTTTATCTTCTTTGTCAGTTGAAGTACCAACTGAACATTGACATCTGCCTGCAATAAAGCTCGCTGGAGATCCTTTGCAACGTCCTCTATAAGTTGCTCGTTGACGCTGTTGGCCCCGGTTATCCTTCCTAGAACATTCCTCAACGATTTTCCGAGGCCTTCCAATACCATGATGACGGGTACAGCAGTACTTCGTAATAAAGATTTGTAAAGAAAGGATATTGGAATTAGTCCAGCCAGTCAGAAGGGATGGGATGCACTCTACGGGACTGGACTTTTTCCAACATATCCTTATTAACGGAAGGGTATATAAATCTTGGTTCAACCTCCTCGGGATCAGTCCTCCTCGTCGTCGGATCTGAACTTTATCCATACGTATGTTACGAACATTATCACGATCACGATGAACACCAGGAACGGCAGAAGCCACATGTCCTGCATCAGCGGACCGCGTGCCTTGAAGTCCGCTGAAATTATTATGTCACCGTCAATAATGAAGGTAACCTCTGATACTGTGCCAGACAATCCTTTTGTCCACTTTACGAACATGTTCCCGCGGTCAGCAACTGCTTTGATAGTAACTTCCGTTCCTGAGAATAATATCACGTCGGATATCAGTTCTTCCATGTTACCGCCGTTCACGGACCAGTACAGCTTACCGCCGAAGAATGTCCCCTTGCTTAACGTGAATTCCATCTTCACGATGTTCCATTCTATATCTACGTCACCGACGGTGCCGTCATCCCATGTGTAGTTGTTCTTGTCCTTCAGAGCGATCGTTGCGATGTGCAGGCCTTCCGCTGTTCCGGTGTTGCCGTATATCTTCATCGTTTTGCTATCATACCCTTTCACGGGCAGTTCGCGAACTGCTCCGGTAA
>WQXR01000057.1 GCA_009784745.1 Methanomassiliicoccaceae archaeon
ATATGAGTTGAAACTGGTGAAGGCATTATCAAAATTTGAAAGCATCATAGAAGCTGCAGGCGAAGGAAGAAGGATACATCTCGTTCCCGCATACGGTCATGAGGTGGCATCGGCATTCAATCAGTTCTATGCTGCCGTTCCCGTATTGAACTCAGGAAATGCAAAGGATGCGAGATTAACGTTAGTTGAATGTTCGAAGATCGTACTGAAAAATATATTGCAATGTCTCGGAATGGGCGCTCCGGAGGAAATGTGATGGATATACGCCCGATGAAGTTGAAAGACCTCGTAAAGGTACGAGAACTGGAGATACTTTGCATCAGAGAATATTTTGATAAAGAATTGGAGAACAAATGGGACGAACTTCCGAAGGAATGGAAAGAGAACTTGGGCGCAAGTAATCCTCGGTCGTTCAAGACGTATCTGGAAAGCGAGTTAAGTTTCGTTGCCGTCGAGGACGATGAGATAATGGGTTTCATCTTTTCACAAACGATAGATCATGTATACAACGCAGAGAAACTGTTGTGGATAGAGAACATGGGCGTTCACCCGTACTTCAGACGTAACGGCATTGGATTCAAATTATTGAGAACTGCGGTGGAAGAGGGAAAGAAGAAAGGCGCGACCGTGGCGCACGCCGCGATCCAGCCAAATAATCTAAGATCTATAATGCTTCATAAGAAGTTAGGATTCTTCATGGATAGGAGAGAGGTGGCGCTCCTTGATCTCAACGATACGAACAAGAAGAAACTTGTTTGATCTCCTTTTCGTTCAGCTCACCTTTTGTAACTGGACCGAAGGCCTTTGAGAATCCTGATATCAAAGCGTCCGCGATATCGTTCCTTGACGGAATATGCCCTAAACACTCTTTCATTGACGTAAGGCCGTCGTACGACCTTTCCTTCCTGTCGATCAACGACGCCGCCACGACATCATTATCAACATCCAATATCAGACTTCCGTGCTGCAGTATCGCGTTCGATGTTCTCGATTGGGCACCGCCGGAGATCTTCTTCCCGTTAACGAGAATATCATTAACAGGTTTGTACGAACAATTAATACCCAGTATCCTTAAACTTTGAACAATGCAATTGCAAATTACTGCGAACGATCCGCTGCGGTCAGGAGGCAATCTGTTCTTAGAGATTATCAAAGAATATGTCAGTTGCCGTTCGTCAGAATATATGTTGCTTCCGCCGCTGCATCTCCTTACGACCGCAATATCATTCTTTTTGACATACTCCGAATTTATTGTATGCTCAGTTCTCTGAAACCTTCCGACGGATATGCACGGTCTGTCGCGCGAATAAAGAAGCAGAACATCATCGTCCGCGGATGAATGCATTCTCAGCAGAACATCATCGATAAGAACGCTCTGTTCCGGCGTCAGAACACCGAGGTCGATAAATCTCACGGACACCACATATAACGGGATAGAAAAGGAAGTTAAATCATTTCCCCGTTCATTCTTTCTTTCTGCCCCTGTATTCTTCTTTGTCGGCACCCGATCTCTTCGTTGCCCTTCCGGCCTTGCGCTCCTCTTCCATTGCTGTGAACGCACCCGCTTCCTCGACCTTCGGTGCGCTGCGCATCTTGAGCACTACGGCAATTACAACAACGAGGATCGCAATGACGATTGCGATGTACGTTGTGGTGTTGCTCCATATCGACCGGCCGACGTCAAAGGAGAATGTCAGGCTGCTTGTTATTGCTTCGTCATCAACATCATCACCGGAGATGATCACCTTCGCGTAATGTGTTCCCGAACTCCCGACCCTGAATTTTATCGGAACATCCAATGCCTTACCTGCAGGTACCTCGATACCGGACACTTCTGCATATTTTATATCCTCATTCAGCAGATCTACGATGAGGATGCTTATCGTTGAATCATTCTCATCATCGCTGTTGTGAACCGTGACAATAACAGTACCTGCGGTCCTGTCGTCGAATCCGCCTCTGACGTTGATGTCACCGTCAATTTTGACCTCTCCCGCTGCGCTGTCGGATAACGCGGCAACCGGAATAAGCAACGCGATCATGACGAACGCAATGACAAAGGTCTTTTTCAGTATCGACATCTTAACTCTCCGTCTGTGTTATGTGCATAATCGGAACGTACATAAACATTCTGCCTGAATTCATCGTTATTATATCCTTTTTTGCGCGCAAGCATCATGTTATTATCTCGTCAACACGTTCCTGCTCTATTGCCTTTCTCACTTCCATCGCTAGTCTGCGGCCCGTGCTCATCTCTTTTCTCCACAGTGCGTTACCGTACGGATGACCTACGGCCATGTGAACGTTCGTTCCGCCGCCTATGCGCGGCGCCACATCGTAAATATGGAATTTCAGATCCTTATCGACACACGTCTGCAGACAGAACGGCCCTATTATCCCCGGTGAATAATATTTCTCGGCTGCTTTCACATATTTCTCGGCAAGTTCGAACGCACCGTCCAGTAACGATTCTCTGAGCGTAGCGGAATTGTGGCCGCATACTGTATATTCGGGCAGGATGCCATCCATCTCCAGTTCCACCTGCTGCTTTGCCGGTAACCTAGCATATCCGTCCAATGAGCTCTCGAATCTCCAATCGATCCCTAAAAGTTCTATCTTCTCGCCTTTTTCCTCCAGCGGGGAATAAAAGAAATCTAAATTGAAAACGGGACCGATGATATATTCCTCCATTCTCGCGTGAGCAAGAAAATCGGGTTCGATGACACCCTGAGCAATAAGATTCGTTGATTTTTCAACGAACTGATCATACGACTGTGCGGTGAAGAATCCTCTTTCCAGTTTCTTTACCTTATGATGCACCTTGATTATTGTCAATTTATTGATATCTTCAGGTCTGTTCACCTTTTTCGGGAAAGGCAGATTCGCTTTTTCAAGCAGCCAGTAATAATCTTTAACGTCGCCTCTTTCCTCAGATCTCAGTAAATTCCTGCTTCCGACGATGGGGACCTTGAACTTATCTTCGACCGCGTCTATGCCGCAATACGAAACAAAAGAACGGTTAGGTATGAAAAGTACGTTGTTGTCGATCAGTTTCTGCTGATTCTTTTCCTCTAAGATATGATCGAACTTATCAAGCAATATCATCTCGTCAACGACGCCGCGTATCAGATCGCCGTTGGCGTTGCGTTGAGCTCTGAAATAATTTGCAAATGTCCTTTCCCTTCCCTTCTGCGATATCGCAACTGTCCTGAATCCTTCGGATACAGCCCCGTCGCACGTATCCAAAGCGGAATGCGACGCAACAACACCTATTTTCGCTTTCTTCAGATCGTATCTCTTAAGGTTCGCAAGAACTGTTCCTCGGTCTATCATTTTATCCCTCTTACCGCCCCCGTAGAGAATAGAAGGTTATAGACTTTTCAGCACAATATGTATCACATTTGACGCGAACGGTCATGACATACGTCAAACAACACGAAAGAGAATACTGCTGCGTTGTTATTTTCGCTTTCTTCAGGATAATTAATTATACGCAATAACAATTCTAACATCGGCGTTAAGATGGCGATCTCCATAGAAACGATAGTGAGTATCATTGCCGCGACCCTTACGGCATCACTGATAATTCTGAATTACGTGATACTCAGAGGTTCCGTGAGACAAAATGCGAGATCGATAGAACTTTACGAAAAGAATCTGAAAGTAAGCGAAGAAACGTTAAAACTGAACCGTTCGCTGCTTGATGAGAATAAAAAAATGATAGAACGCCAAGAACTGGATAACCGTCCGAAGTTCATAATGAAAGATAACGGAATAAAATTCGACATCTCAACGGGAAGACCAAGCATATATCTGGAGAACATCGGAGGCAAAGGCGCTCATGCGAAGAAGATACACGTAACGATAACAAGGAATCTGATAAGCGTAGTAAAAGAATCGGAGATAGACAGAAGCGTAAGATCGGGCGCCCCGCTGAACATCGAGATAGATCTTCCTGCGTTAGTTATTGAATACGAGGTTCAGAGAAAGGACGGGATGCAACTGAGAGATCATGAGACAGCATTCTTTTCCGTTAATGCTATGATAGAGTATACACACACATCCGACACGGATGATGCGGACCCGTTCATGGATCGCGTAGGATTCGGAGTAGGGAACGATTATCTTACGAACGAAGATTATCATCATATGTCAACAACAAGGATGTCATCCGAAAAGGACACATGGCGCAGTCTTATCGGAACGGGAACAAGATCATCGGGAACGGCCGGGATCGGAACATGGTCCGAATAAGCCTGCCTAAACTTAAATTGCGACCTGCGCCTTCAAATCTTGCACATTAACGAAGAGCACAGGTCGGTTCGGAGATAAGTTTGTTTTGAAAAGAGGTTATCCTTACTGTAAGAATAACTACTTGTCAAAACACTTTGAATCTGAGTGGTTCGGATTCATTTGGTCAGCCTGTTGTCGGTCGCGTCTTTGTACTCTTGGTTGTTCGGATTCATTGCATCTGACCTTTGGTCATTTGATGATCTTGACATTTCTTTTCACCTCCTTTTCTATGTCGCGATGTGCGCCGATTTGCACATATCACTGTCAATTTCTCTGTCTCTTTGTTTCTGCGTCCTATTTTTTCAAAACAAAAAACATCCGCTATGAGTTCGGAATAAAGTTTTCTCCACCTGGCCAGTTGAGAAGGGTCGGGAGCATTGGCGTATATGTTGGTTGCATAATGTCTGCGATGATCTTCCAGACTTTGGAGAAGATTGTAATTCTCCCTGCTGAGAAAACCTTTCCTCCTCATCCTCATCAATAAGTCTGGATAGTTGTTATATCTTAGACTAGAGTGTTTTGAATTGAGTTCTTCAACAAGTATCTTTGAGGACTTTCCGAGACAGATGATCCCCACCAGGGGGCTTATCTTAAACATCCCTTCCAATCTATGCGGAACTGGTATCGAATTCAGGGAGTCGCCGATTATGCGCTCATTAATCAACGACAGTTCTGATAAACTCCCTTCAAATCCAATCCCTTTGGCCGTATTTTTTATCGCTTTAAACATTTCTTTGAATTCGAAACGATGTTCTTCAAGCATAGAATCGATATCAAATCTCTCTCCATCCTTTCGACAAGTTCTCTCTAAATTTCCGAGCTGAAGAAAAAAGACGTGTCTCATGTCGTCGTATGGTCCTGTTATTGTACGCACTCCATTTGATCTAAGACTAGCAAACGCATATTCTCTGTTTTTTTCGACGATAGTGTATTCCTCTTTACAAGACCTCGGTTGTGGAACTGCCGAGATGAGGATGCCGTTTACATTACGAATGCGATCGATGATGCTCCCCTGCGCACCATTATTTCCTTCAAGCACCTCGAAATGAATTTTATTCCTGGCGCACATCACACTCAGTAATTCGATCTCGAATTTCATCCAGAGATCAATATCCTCTGTAGTGATCTGAGTATTACGTTTCGGACCGTCGGAATTCAACATTCTGTCCTTAATCACAGAGGGATCCGGGCGCAGGTAGAACACCATCTCACAGTTGGATATCCATTCTTCTTTGAGAACGACCTCATACACTCTCGAGTTATCGGGGTCTTTCATCATTTCGAATGGAAATTTGGCCTTTGTATAATCATTCACGAGCGGTTTTCCGCCATAGGTGGCAGGAAAACAACAATGCTCATCCTGTATCAGAAACGGAATGTTCTCTCTGTCGGATATCTTCCTTCTGAATATTTCCATCAGACGCCCTTTCTCCCTGGGAGATGTATCTTTGAACTCCTTGTTGAGAATTGGAAAAGAATAGTCTCTAACCGTTGGGATACATGGGTAATGAACAAAATTCAGACCTATGTCGCTAAGTGCCTCTGTGACCTTTCCGATACTATAGTCTTTGCCGCTTCTGGATATCCCGAAGACAGCGACTCTTAATGACGTTATCTCTGCCATTGATATCATCCCCTTTTTATGGCATTCTTCACGCGATCTCTGTCAACATAGGAGAGCGTTCCCAGATACGATCTCAATGATTCTTTCGAAACTGTTCTCATCTTTCGAACCTGTATCACAGATTCCCTATTCAGTCCCGCGGTGACCATATCTATTACAGGAACATCATACACATCCGATGGAGGTCTACCACTCACCTCTATGATCGTGCATGACTGGCCGTTCGCCTCTGTGATCAGAACAGGTCTTTTCTTTCCACCGTCGTTGCCGTCAAATCGAATATAAGCTAACCACATCTGCCATTTGGAAAGAGTGATTGATTCTTTCTTGAATCTGAACTTATTCATTGCACAGACCCCAGTTGTAGAGCCCTCTCCGTTTGGCATATTTATTTACGTTCACGACGGCCTCCAAGCCACCCATTGAGATGATGCTAAATTCATTTAGACTCCTTTTGTTCCCAGTATCTCTTACGATCCTTCCGAGGGGATCCACTATGAGATAACTGTCTATCATGTCCTTTCCGCCCTCGAAGACAATATCCCCACCACTTTTCAAAACGATGTTCTCATGCATTCTTACGAAGCGTTTCCATTGTCTTTTCGATATGCTGTAATCTTTGTAATAGTCTTCATTCTCCCCCTCTATTTTCAGAACCTGAAGCACCTTAACCCTTTCTGGATTCACCATTCTTATGAGATCGGAGAAGTCCTGTTCGCAACTCTGACGGATGACGGTGATGTTCAACTTCACTTTTATGCCGTGCTTGTGTATCAAATTAGCGACCTTTATCACATTTTCAATGTGATTCACGTCACTAGCATGTCTGCCTACCACTTTCTCTACACCTTCATCGGGTGAGTCCACCGAAAGGCCAATCCAGTCCACTATGCCTACCATCCTCTTTACCAATTCTCTGTCAATTCGAGAACCGTTAGTGACCACTGAAACAACAAATCCCATGCTTTTGATAAGTTTACAGAGTTCCATCAGATGCGGATAAAGGAAAGGCTCCCCACCGACGACGTTTATCTTCGTTATCTTCTTCTCTTTCAGTAGCGTGAGATAAGGCCTCCATTGTTCAGGAGTCATGATTTTACGGCTGAAGCTCTTGGCAAAACAGAATTTGCAACGGTAGTTGCATATCCCTGTCACATGTATGTTGGCTGATTTGATTATTCCTTTTCCTGCCATAGTATCATCGATATTGCATTCAATGGCATAATGATAAATAATATTGTAAATATTTTATTAAAATAGTAAATGTTTATAATTAATTATAAAACAATTAATCCGATAAATTTATCATACAAAGAGGCCACAGAAGAATCATTCATCCGTTAAAAAAATTCACAGTGAATCTTCCTTCCTGAGTTAGTTTTACGTTCTTGCTTCGTCCATCTTTCTGTTCGAGACTAACAAGCCCCCAACTTTCTAATTTTTTCACCCAATCGGTTATCATTTTCCGCGATACCGTTCTCTTTTCTTTGTTACCATTCCGGACTGGTATATATCTGCTTTTTTTGTCATTTTTTCCCATCATCATATCTCCAATATTTTTCATAGATTCAAGGTGATCGAGTGATTCGTAAAGATAGTTCAATATCGTTCGGTAGTTCTGATTTTTCTCTTCTCTGATAGTCTCGAGATTCGCTATCGGTCGTTTGAATTCGATTGGATCCCCACCTTTCTCGACATAGTATGTTATTCCACCCACCCATAC
>WQXR01000058.1 GCA_009784745.1 Methanomassiliicoccaceae archaeon
AGAGCAGGATACAAGTTCGAAGGATGGTTCGCCGCCGGTGCGGATGAACCATGGGACTTTAACACGGAATTCATCGCAGGCGATGGTGTTGTACTTACCGCACAGTGGACCCCTATCGCGCTGCTGATAACGACAGCCTCGCTTCAGGACGGTATTATCGGGGCGTTATACAACAGAACTCTCTCTGCGGCGGGAACCGGACCTGTATCATGGGATAAGGTGTCAGGAGATCTCCCTGACGGTCTGTCCCTTAACGGAACAACAGGAGTGATATCGGGAACACCCACATCATTGGGAACGTTCAATTTCACAGTGAAAGCGTCAAATATAATGGGATCAGAGGATACAAAAGCATTATCGATAACGATAACGCCGGTACCGGCCGAAGGCGGCGGGGACGGAGATAATACTCTGATCATCATCATTGCGGCCGCTGTTGTAGGGTTAATTGCTGTCGGTGCTGTTGCGGCACGTTTCCTCATAGTGGCAAAACCCCCGTCCGGAAGATACGCAGTAATAAGTTATTCACATGCGAACACAGATGTAGTACTGTCAGATCTCAAATCATATGAAAAGAACGGTGTCGGTTATTGGTATGACGGCGATATGACCGTCGGCAGAGGATTCGACACACAATTCAACGAGAAACTGGATGACAAGAATTGTAAAGGAATAATATTCTTTGTAAGCGACCAGTTCCTGTTATCAGATCCTTGCGCGAAGGAAATGCAATATTTCAAAGACAAGTACGGAATCGACAATCCGGACAAATTCTGTCTTTTCGTTCTGCCGGACGGATTCCCGTTCGATAATGCTGATAAAATTTATGATAAAGTGGAAAAACACGTTCACGAGAAGAATGACGACGAGACCCGTAAAAAGTTAAGATATCTCAGCGGTCACATAGATCTGTACATGGAACTCTTAAGGAACGGTAAGGAAAAGTTCGTTACGCTCGGAAATGCAGATGAGTACGTAAAAGACTGTTGCGGAGAAGGGAAATTATTCCAAAAGGCGGGAATAATTTCAAAAGAGGAGCCGATACCGGAACTGAAGCCTGAGAACGGTCAATGAATGCGGTCATATGATGTTTTAAACCGTGTTGTTGTTTTCTTCACAACACCGACCGTCTTTTTAACGACGCCAACTTTCTTTGATGTGTTATTTACCACGCATCTCTTGACGAGCCGCTCTTATCTTTTCCTGCGCCTCTTCAGAGGTCATGTTCATTAACTCCGACATCATTCCCTGCGCCTCTTTAGGAGCGCTGCTCACGATCCCTGCTATCGTTTCCTGCATCTTTCTCTGCATTTCAGCGAGTTTTTCAGGATCTATCTTATCATAGTCCTCTTCTTTTCCCATATACGGGCCCAATGTCCCTTCCATTACCTTAAGCATCTCTCTCGCTCTTCTCTCCATTTCCTGAGCCATTCTTTCCGTATCGTCTACCATAAGAACATCATCTCTGTATGAAAATGGAGTTTAAGATATTAAACATGTTCGAACGGTACGGCAACGAGACTGGCGTCCGATCCAATGAGGTGTCAGATATGTCAGGATCACGTTATGTCTTTTTAACAACGCCGACCGTTTTCTTCACAACGCCGACCGTTTTCTTCACAACGCCCACTTTCTTTGATGTGTTCCTGACCGCATAGCTTTTTACGGTGCCGCTTTTCTTCACTGCGGTGTCACTCTTCTTCACTATTGCGCCTTTGCTCGGGCATTCGATGTTTATGCATTCCGTTCTGCTTCCTGTTGTCACCACAGGAGAATTGCATTGAGTACATTTCTCACCCGTGGGCGATATCGTTCCTGTCGGTCTTAACGGATACGTACGATTGCATTCAGGCCATCCCGAACATCCGGCGAATCTCTTTCCCGTTTTTGAGTACATCACTCTCATCTGCTTTCCGCATGACGGACATTCGCCTATTTCATTTTTCGACGTGTTGCTGCTGCATTTAGGATCTATGCAAACTGTCTGCGGAGGAGATCCTCGTCTGATGACCTTCATCAACGGTAATT
The DNA here is from genome assembly GCA_009784745.1 of Methanomassiliicoccaceae archaeon. Lineage (GTDB taxonomy): Archaea > Thermoplasmatota > Thermoplasmata > Methanomassiliicoccales > Methanomethylophilaceae > Methanomicula. Next base: position 2,029 of record WQXR01000058.1, read on the forward strand.
TGCAGACATCACATTTTTCTTCCGTTGTCTGTATCATTGCGCCTCTCGGTAAAGGATATGCGCGCGCACAGTCCGGATAACCGTCGCATCCTATGAAGTTACCGTTCTTTGATCTTTTTATTGATATTGTGTTACCGCATGACGGACATATGCCGATATGCTGCTGTTCTTTTAACGCAGAACGTATCTCGTTCCCTACTTCATTGCTTTCGGAATTGAGCTTTTCCGATACGCTGTGCAGCATCTTCTGAGATTCTCCGACAACGGTTGAAAGTTTGCGTTCACCGGTGCTTATCTTCTTCATGTTCTCTTCTAACTTAGCAGTCATATCAGGTTCGGTTATACCGCCGCCGTGCTTCTCAAGAGAACGTGTCATTGCCACGCCCACAGGCGTGGGTATAAGATAATTGCCTTGAACATAATTTCTTGAGAATAACTTTCCTATGATGTCATGCCTTGTACTTTTCGTTCCTAAGTTAAGGCGATCCATTTCCTGTATCAGCGATCCCTGGTTGTAACGGAACGGAGGTTTTGTTTGAGATGATTCCTGCGTTATTGCTCTTATTTCTATCTCGTCACCTTTTTTGAGTTCCGGTATTATCGTATCGGTGAATGAAAGGTACTTTGAATAATACTTTTTCCAGCCGGCTTTCTTCAGGACGTTCCCGTCGGCAACGAATTCCTCATTGTTAACGTCTATCGTACACTTCGTTATTTCCGAGAACGCATTGGTTGCGACCGTTGCGAGGAATCTTCTTACGATAAGTTCGTAAAGTTTCCACTTATCGCCTTTCATCTTATCCTGCGTAGCCGCAGATGTAGGATATATCGGCGGGTGATCGGTAGTTCTTCTTTTTCCTCTTGATGGTGATATACTTTCCTGCGAAAGTATCTCCTTGACTTCGTCGGAAAAGTCCGAATCCTTAAGTTTTTCTAAAACACTACGTAAACTTAAGCTCTTAGGATATTCTGTGTTCTCCGTTCTCGGATATGAGATATATCCTGATGTGTAAAGGTCCTCGGCGAGTTTCATCGTTGCTGCCGGTGTTATTCCGATCTTATTTGCTTCGACCTGCATTCCTGTTGTGTCGAAAGGAGGAGGTCTGAATTCCTCTTTCATTGAAACTTCGTATGATGAAATTACTCCTTTTTTCATCGTTCTGCATTTATTGAGTATCTCGTCTGCCTTTTCCTTTTCCCAAAAAGGATCATTGATATGCTCGCCTTTAAAGGCGAGCATACCGAACTTTCCGTTAATTTTCCAGAATGGCGTAGGCTTGAAGGATTCTATCTCTTCGTTACGATCGACAAGTAATTTCAGCGTAGGACTTTGTACCCTTCCGACGGAAAGGAAATTCTTTCCCACTTGTCCGGAAGATAATGAAACGCTTCTTGTAAGTACGGCACCCCATGTAAGGTCTATGATCTGTCTTGCTTCAGCGGCGTCAGATAATCTTACATCCGGTTCGGTAAGCGATGAGAATGCATTTTCAATTTCACCTTTAGTGAGGGCGCTGAATCTTGCCCGTTTTACTTTGCTTAATTCCACGCCTGCCGCTCTCACTGTTTCCAGACCGATAAGTTCTCCTTCTCTGTCGTAGTCCGTTGCTATTATTATCTCATCGGAATCCTTGGATATCCTGCTTATCGTGTCTAACGTACTTTTTGCACGTACTGTTTTCACCTGAGGCGCATAAACAAGATCCACGGGAGAACTCCCGTTCCAGTCGTTGAATTCTTTCGGATAGTCCAATTCAAGGATGTGGCCGCTCAGACTGACGACGTGATATTCATCGCTGCCGGCATTGAACATTATGGAACCGGCACCGCTTCTTGCTTTCCCGTCAGATAATATCGTTGATATACGACGTGCAGCATTTGCTTTCTCCGTTATCACAAGTTTTCTCATTTCACGGGTTCAAGTGCGGATTCATTATAAAGCATTTCGTACGGATCGTATCTTTTGTGCACATTTTCGTCTGCAGAATGGTCAATATCTGTATGTTCTCCGTAGGGATCTAGCAGCCACCCGCTTCAGCGAGGCATCTGACAACATCCAGACGTATGATATTTTATTATTCACTTCCGTAGTTGTAGGATTTTTACTTCCGTAGTTGTAGGATTTTTAATACGCAAAAAACGACATCGTTCTATACGGCCATCTGACGCAGTATACGAACCGTGCATTCTTTCGATGCGTTCGGTCCTTATCATGTCTTCCTGAGCACAACAGAAGCATCAGTGTCTGTGACCGAGATGATGCATATTGCCTGTGGTCGGTGATACCATCGTCAGTTTACCGCGCAACACACCTTTCACAGAGGTTATCTCATCTGTCAATTCTTTCAATTCTGTTAACAGACCGCTGACCAGAAGCATTTCCATACAGCGGTCATGATCCAGATGTACGTGCACAGTTGTGTTTATGCTGTGACCGCGTTCATGCTGTATGTTCATTAATTTTTCTTTGACGTTACCGACGGTGTGATCATAGATCATTACAATTATTCCTACCATGTATTGATCGGGATTCTTCCATTCGTTCTCCGCTAATGCGTCACGCACAAGATCGCGTATCGCTTCCGATCTGCTTACGTATCCTTTCTTCATGATAACGTCATCAAATTCTTTCAGCAGTTCCGGTTCCAATGATACGCCTATACGGGTAACGCCGTCCATGTTCCCGTATATGCGTTAAGATTGATATTAATTATTACGTTGAATGAACATTCGTCAATGTTACATTTGTATGTGCGGTATTTTATTGTTTCAGCGACATACGGGAACGATGGCAGAAGATCCTGCGGACACCGTATCAGTATGGTTATGCGGTTACGCAACGAAAAAGATAGCATCCTCTTTTCTTACGGTGTTCGGCAGGAAGATAAAAAGATCGCAGGAAGGCGGAACGATAGACGATGAGATATCTTCTGCTCTGAACGGTATGAAGATGAGCGAGAACGCGGAAATGGCATTCTCAAGCGAAAGGAACAGAAGGCTTGTTTCTGCGTGTATCTTGTTCAAAGATACAGGAGCGGCAAAACACATGGACCCTGCGGACATGGAAAATGTAACGTCACCGGATGATGAGATAAGAAATGAGATAAGGGAATTCATTCTGACAGTACATGAAAGACTGTGGTCGCAGCCCGGAACTGAAGGGGCAATAGGCAGTTCAGAAATTCAGAACAGCATAAAAGCGGATCTTATTGATGTTGTAAGGGAATTAAGATCATTGCGTGACGTATCGGTGTCCGAGGATGATGACGAAAATATCATATCAGCCGGATATCCGCGTCCGGTACATACTTTCACCGGACGGGAATCGGAACTGATGCAATTGTCGATAATGATAGAAAAGAACGATACGCTGTTCGTATGCGGTCCCGACGGCATCGGAAAGACAGAAACGGTAAGGAAGTTCGCTGAAGGGTGGGCATCACTGGATCATGATAACAGAGAAGGCAAAAGAACTGTCGTTTGGTTATCTTATGAGGGATGCTTAAGATCAACGATCGCGTGGCACCTGAAAGTGAAAGGAATAAGCGAGAACGAGACGACGGACGAGGAAAAATTGTTCAAGATGAAGTTATCGATACTTGACGAGGACCCGTCGGCGTTGGTGGTGATAGATAACTTCGATCCGAAGGACGATCATTTGAATATAATTGATCAATACAGGTTCAGAAAGATAATGATCAGTACGGACAAAGAATGTCTGAAAAGATACAACGGCATCGAACTGAAATGTCTTCCTGAAAATAAAGCAATGGAAATGTTCATCAATTCCCTTAATTCAAAAGGAGAACAACTGATGAACAAAGAGGAAGATAAGGTACGAAAAATGTTACGCTCCGCTGATCATCATACGCTTACGATATCATTGATCGCCGATAACGTGAACGCATACGGAACGGGACCGGAAAAGATAATAAAAATGTTATCGGACACAAAAAATAACAGTGAACGGATATTCAAATTGTTGTATGATTCCGCAGAAGGAAAGGAAAAGGAGATACTGAAAGCAATATCATTGCTTCCTGCGTCCGGAATGCGTTTAAAAAAATTCATAGAATTCTCGGAACTCGCCGGTGACGACGATCGTGATGCGTTAAGGTCGCTGGAGATCAAAGGCTGGGTGAACATAACGCATATCGAAGATACGAATGAATGGATGATATCCGTGCATCCGTGCATAATGAAGATAATAAAAAAAGAGTTCGTACCGAAGGAGGATGAATGTTATGCGTTCTTCGGATCATTGGAAAGGTTCTTCGATCTCGGTCGTGCGTATAATAACTGGGATGAGAAGATGGACATGCTTCCTGTATTGGTATCAGCAGCGGACGCTTCGTCAAAGAGCCCGTACGCATCGATAATGTACTCGCTCGCGGGACGTTATTTACGTGGTTCGGGAGATCATGATATTTCACTGAGATATTATTTCAAGGCGCTGAAAGACAAGGAGAACAAATTCGGAACGGAACATCCGAGCATAGCGCCGACGTACACAGGTATCGGTAATGTGTACTCGGATAAGGGAGAATACGACAAAGCGGTGGAATATTACATCAAAGCATTGAAAGTGAGCGGCCGTATGTCGGGAATAAACGATCCGAGCATTGCAACCACGTATAACAACGTAGGTATAGCGTACTCTGAGAAAGGCGAATATGATAAGGCGCTTCAATATTACAAAAAAGCATTGGACATAAGGGAAAGGGTATTGGGAAATGAACACCAAGATACGGCGATGACGTACAACCAGATGGGAAATGCACACTCGGATAAAGGAGAATACGGAAAAGCATTGGAATGTTATGAAAAGGCGTTGAAGATAAGAGAAAAGGTATTCGGCGTTGATAACTATTATACAGCGGCCACATGCAGCAACATGAGCGTATTATATCTGCGCACCGGAAGGTACGATAAAGCAAGGGACAGCGCCGTCAAAGCGATGGAGATATTGAGAAGAACGGTCGGTGCGGATCATCCCGATACCGTAACGGCGTACGAAGTGATATCGTACATAAACAAACTCACCGGTGACGAAGATACATACGAAGAATACAAGAGTCAGCCGGTAACGGAAGATTGGAACTTCATGTACCGCTGAATGCGAATCTTTTTTTAGTCTTCCGATGATGATGACCCATGGAACGTCTGTCCTTCGTGTTCGATAGATTCCCGTCACAAGAGAAAGCGGCAAGGATGCTTCTTCGTTTAGGCGTTTCCGTAAGGAACGGAAAAGCGTACATAGGCGATATTGAGTTATCT
>WQXR01000059.1 GCA_009784745.1 Methanomassiliicoccaceae archaeon
AGATATATGTCCTTGCAACGTTATTATAGATTCCCTGTTATCATTATACCATCTTGGGAAAAGATACCGTCTTTCTTTTCGGAAATGTATTTTATTTGTTCGTGCAATACTAAAAACATGGAATTGATCCTTATCCTCGGTCTCATCGTTCTCTCGATGGCCGCCGGATCGATAGGTTCGGTATTCGGATTGGGCGGCGGAATAATCGTTGTTCCCGTTCTGACGATACTTTACGGCATGGAAACGATGGATGCCGTTGCCGTAAGTTTGGTCGCTATCGTTGCAATATCTTCCGTATCGGCCGCTTCGCTCGTTAAGGAAAGGGTTGCTAATGTTCGCATAGGATTGAGATTGGAGATCGGTGCCGCCGGAGGAGCGATATTGGGCGCAATAATTGCGTTATATGTTGGTTCACAGATCTTGGCGATATGTTTTGCGTTCGTTCTGATATACAGCGCCATATACATGTTCCTGAGACCGGAACTTCCTATCGTTGCTGATGATATTTCGAACACAGATGACAATTTTGTATATCATGACACAAAGGCTGAGAAAGATGTTACGTACGTGGTAAAGAACATCGGAACGGGAACGGTTGGCTTTATGGCAGCGGGGATAACATCCGCTTTAACGGGAGTAGGAGGCGGAACAATAAAAATTCCGATCATGAACGTTCATATGCGTATGCCGATGAAAGTTGCAACTGCAACGAGTAGCTACGTTATCGGAATAACCGCATTCAGCGGCGCAGCCGTTTATCTTTTGATGGGTGCCGTTGATATTATGACGGCATCCGTTGTTATCGTCGGATCATTCATCGGTTCTCTTATCGGATTACGAATCGTAAGGAATATCGATGCGTCATCGTTGAGACGATATTTTTCACTGGTACTGATATTCTTGGCGTCCGTGATGCTATTGAACGCAGGAGGTGTGATATGAACGCTGAGAATAACATTTCATTTGTTCTCAAATGCGGTTCGATGTTTGGTGTTATATTGGCAGCAGCAGGACTTCTGCTGTATCATGCTAATGAGGATATCGGAATTATGATAATGACTGCCGGAATAAGCATTATAGTGATCACACCTATGATGAGCATGATAACAGCGGGTGCATCATTCTCAATGGATAAAGAAATGAGATACGTTATCGTAACAATGATCCTTATTGCAACGATCATCACAGGGATGTTCATTGTGTATATTATTAGATAATGTTCCAAAGGAACATTATCTAATTATAATAAAACACAAAGGGTTTATATATCCGCTTTTCATAGGTTAATTGTTAAATTCGGAGTTATCTTCCGCAGAGGATATCATGAAGAAGAAAGAGATGACCGACGAAGATGAAAAAGCGCTTTCGCTGCTTGATGAACTGAACGGATACGAGCGTCTGGGCGAGCCTGAAAAAGCGGAAAAGAGTGTTATCTGGCGAATTGCGATCGGTCTGCAGAGAACGGACGGCCTCACGCCGTCCGATTATCTTATCGAGACGGCGAAACAGAACATCGACGGTCACATAACATTCAATGAAGTTAAAGAACGCCTTGACAGTTATTACATTTCGAAACCGGTACGTCCTGAGGACAGTAACCGTGTTGAGGAAGCAGATAAAGTATCCGCCCGTATCGCTGAGATCTTGTCGGAAAGAACGTTTGATCTTCGTCCTATTGAATATGTGATGATACACAAAAAATTGTTCTCAGGAATATACAAATTCGCAGGGAAGATACGTGACTACAACATAAGCAAAGCGGAATGGGTACTTGACGGTAAAACAGTGTATTACACAAGCGCGAGCAGTATCAGAGCAACACTGGACTATGATTTCGGCCGGGAAATGGAATTTAGTTACAAGGGACTGACAAAAAAACAGATGTCAGAACGTATCGTAAGATTCATTTCCGGAATTTGGCAGATACATCCGTTCGGCGAAGGCAACACAAGAACAACAGCCGTGTTCGCGATAAAATATCTGCGTAAATTGGGTTTTGATGTTACCAATGATATGTTCGCTGAGCATTCATGGTATTTCAGGAATGCTTTGGTGCGTGCTAATTACACCGATCTGAAGAATGGTATACATTCAACGTATGAATATCTGGATCGCTTTTTCGGTAATTTGCTCTTCGGAGAAAAGAATGTTCTGAGGAACAGGGATATACATATCAGTTCGGACAAAAAATAAAGCGCAAAATAAAGCGCAAAATAAAGCGCAAACGTCTCGAAATATCATCAATGATCGTGTCTCCTTTTTCAGCAAATGAGAATTCGTGCCGTCAACGACGGAAAGAAGAGATACGGCAGATCAAAACCGATACAAATTGCCGTTTTTATGTACGTTCGGACGTACGTTAATATACTATGACAATAATTCGCGATCATGATGTCCCTTAGTGTCACAGATGCTCGCCGCGACATATTCAATATTATGAGAACAGTACAGAACAGCGATGCGGTCACCATAACATCGAAGGACGGTAACGCCGTCCTTGTAAGCGAGAATGAATGGAACGGCATAAAGGAGACACTTTATCTCCTGTCGATCCCGGGCATGTTAGAATCTATATTGGGATCATCGGCCGAAAACATCTCTGAGATGGTGAAATGGGAAGATATCAGAGATACTCTGTAAGACTTTCCGGACAAGCGAGGAAGGATCTGGATTTCCTTGCGGCCTCGGAACTGAAGGACAAGGTCAAGGCGATGCTCGATCTGCTTGTCGAGGATCCGTTCCGCAGCCCTCCGCCCTTTGAAAGAATGAAAGGCGACCTAAAGAGATTCTATTCGAGAAGATTGAATTCTGAACACAGAGTGGTTTACGAGGTACTTCCTGATGAGACGGATGAATACAAAGGGGTCGTTGTCGTTGCACGTATGAGGACGCACTATCGCGGCATAATACCTGCGATATTCCTTTGAACACACCCGCCTCCGGCCTATATGATACATCAGAACAGAACTGCAACAAACGAATAACGAATAAGATCTCAATTGACTGTTCGGATAGGAGTAAGTGGTGCAGGGGAAGGGATTTGAACCCTCGAATGCCTACGCAAATAGACCCTGAATCTATCACCTTTGGCCAAGCTCGGTAACCCCTGCGTATCTCAGCGTGAACACATAGCTGTATAAAAAGAATGAGATAAAGTATTAAGATGTTTGAAGAGGAGGCATAATGAATGCTTTGAATTTACGCTTTCATTATCTTGAGCCAACCGCCGGATTCGTATACTCCGAGTTTCCTCTCAACGAGCGCTTTCTCGAAATCTTCCCATCCGATAACTTGGAGGCGGTTGTTCTTTCCCTTGGTGAACTGTACGCCTTTTGTGCCCTTTACAAGGCCCGGCTGCAATCCTTTGATCTTTGCGATCTGCTTTGCTTTATCAGTGCTTATCCTTTCCATTGCCATATTCATCCCTCTGACCTTTCGCACCGTTTGATGCGCAATGCATCATTTATATAGTCAATATATATACTTTTCCCCGAAAAAACAGTGTCCAGCATGTTTTTGACGGGTCATATGACCCTCCTGAGGGTGTGAAAAAGACTGGACATTTCCCGTGCGAAAGGAAGAAAAGTGTTATCAAATGATGCCGCTATTAAGGGGGGATGACCGTCTTCGGAGTTTCGGGTGTTGCGGGTATTGTCGGGAGTGATATCACACCGGAAATTGCGATGAGGATCGGCAGGACGATAGGCCTCCGTTACAAGAAAATAACAGTAAGCAGGGATGCTAAGAGAAGCGCCGCGATGATATCGAACGCTCTCATGGCGGGCATATGTTCCGTCGGCTGTGATGTCTCTGATATTGGTGTATGTACATTACCGACAACGGCGAGAGCGGTCGGAAGGAAAGAATGCGCTGCTGTCGTCACATCACCGAGAGGTCCTGCTGAATACGGCGGCATAAGATTCATCGAATCGGACGGTTCTCCGTTCACACAGAACAGGATGAACGATATCGGTTCTTCCTTCAATGATGCTGTTAAGTACGTCGAACATAACTTAGTAGGCCGCATAAGGGAGGAGGAACCTCCGTTCGGCGTCCATATGAAATATATCAAAGAAGCGGTAGGCAGCATCGATTGTCCTGTCATCGTAGATTGCGCCTCAGATTCTGCATCTCTGATAACGCCTCTTCTCCTTGCCGGGATGGGCGCTGATGTTACAACTGTGAATTCAAGCATCGGCGACGGTCTTTCGAGAAGGAACCCGGAACCGATAGAGAAGAATCTTCACGACCTCGTGAATCAGGTGCGCTGTGAGCCCGGTTCCATTGGAATAGCACATAACGGCGACGGCAGTAAGATCGGTGTCATAGACGAAGGAGGAAGATTCGTCAACGGTAATTCTCTTTTAGCATTGGTCGCTTCCCGCCTTAAGGCGGATTCCGTTGCCGTTCCGTACAATGCGACAATGGTGATAGATGAAATTGTAAAAGGCGACGTCATAAGAACGGCACCGGGTGACGGTAACATCGCCGAGGCGATGAAAAAGAACGGCCTTCCGTTCGGAGGATGTCCTACGGGATCGATGATATTCGGTGATACGCTTCTTTGTCCGGACGGCATATATGCTGCTGCCATCGTAGCACAGATCGCAAGCGAGGGAAGTTTAAGACAGCAGATAGATGAGATGCCTTCCTATCCTATGTCCTTCGCGGAAATAAGGATAAACGGAGAAAAGGAAGATATTGCAAAAAGGATCGATGAAAAGATAAGGACAACAGAATACGAATCATTGATCGCATCGGGGGGATGGAGGGTCGGAATGAACGACGGATGGTATTTCATTCGTATATCGGGTTTTGAGAATACCGTTAAAATAACGGCGGAAGCGCGTGACAAGGTATACATGAACTGTCTCATGGACAGCGCCAGGAACATTGTATCATCTTGTTTGAGATGATCATTCCATTTCCAGTTCAACTTCATTTCCGTTCGAATCGTATGATCTCCAGCTCGACCTGTCGTACGGCTGGCACGTTATTATGTGGATGCCTCTCCATGCCCCGAAGAATTCCAGATCCGCATCGGAAGGTTCGTTGGAATATCCCGGATGCGAATGTACCGTCCCGACGATAAGAAAATCAACGGGGGACATCCACATGTTTATGAAACTGTGACTATCCCCGTATATAGTTCCGGGGATGAGTATCATCTCGTCCACCACGCCTGCGTTCTGTCTCAGCAAGCATAAAAATTCCTGCGGATGACATGATCTTGCGGATTCGTTTATCCCGTCGATAAGATCCCACGAAATGGCACGTATCTTCACGGACCGCTCTCCAGTTTTTCATGCATCCTTGAATAGAAATCATCATCGAACCTTACGAATCTGCCGTATTTCGATGACATCGTGAACTCCACCTTGGACGAACCCGGTATAACGTACTCCTTTTGACCGTCCAGTACAAGCAGGCAACTCTTATCTACCGCCTCGACCACGATCTTTGATGACGTTGGTATCACGAACGGCCGCGCAGAGAATTTGAACGCTGCCATCGGCACCACCACCAGCGCGTTGACGCGCGGATCTATTATCGGCGCTCCCACGCTCATTGCGTAACACGTTGATCCGGTCGGCGTTGATACGATTATCCCGTCCGCTCTCATGTCCGCTGCCAGATGATCGTCCACGTACACTCTGAAGTTCCTGATCCTTGCAACCTCGTCCGTGTGTATGACCGCCTCATTCACAGAATCCGCCAATCTTTCTCCGTTGAATGTCGTCTGAAGTTTCAGTCTCTCGTCTATCCTGAACCTTCTTTCTCTGAGTCTTGCTATGCCTTCTTCTATCTTGTCCGTAGGTATCTCCGCCAAAAAGCCGATACCGCCTGCGTTCACGCCGAATATCAGCGCATCGTTGCTCTGCATCCCTCTCAGGATCGTTCCGTCACCGCCCACGGTTATCAGAATGTCGACGTCCATCTTTTCTATCGGCGTTCCTTTTACATTCATCCGTTCCGCTATGCCGCTCTCCAGCGAAACATTCTCGCCTTCCAATGCCTTCATCACCCTTTTTGTAACGTCGACCGCAGTAGGGATACTTGTGTTCGAATATATTCCATACCTCATTCCTTCGCCGTATCTTTTTCCGCAGTGGCCGAACATGACGAGGTCATAAACATCTGAGTTCGCGACCGCAAGGAAATTTGACCGATATTCTAAATTCAAAGGCATATCGAACTCCGTTCCGTCGAGATTGAATACATCGCCGCCTGCTTCCTTGAGCAGAAGGTAACTTGCCGCAATATCGATAACGCGTATCGAACGGCGGCTGTTCTCCGCGTTCATAAGAAAACCGTCGGCGGCACCGGTGGCGACCAGTGCCATCTCTATCGACGCACAACCATACGCACGCGACGACCTTACGCGCTTGGCAAGCGCGAACGCATCCGGATGTGCGCCGTCGCCCATGTATATCATCATTACCAGCGCTTTTCTTTCTGACGTTGGCTTTGTGTGTATCCTTTTTCCGTTGAGATATGCGCCCTTTCCTTTTTCCGCCGTGTACCTGTCCTTTGTTGTGATATTTTCAATATAAGCGGTATGCACCCCTTTTAACGAACCTCGACCGATGGCCATCGACACCGTGAATAGCGGTACGCCCATCGATGAGTTCGTTGTTCCGTCTATCGGATCCAATATCAATGTGTCCTCGGACCCGTTATCCACGAATCCTATTTCCTCGCTCAGAACGTTCAGATCTATGTTATTTTCCTGAATGTAGCCGAGGACCACGTTCTCCGCTACTTTATCGATAAGCGAGGTCGGCGTACCGTCCATCCCCATGCTTATATGTTCTCCTCTGGCCTTCATGTCCGGAATGGAATCGACCGCTTTACGTATGCGGTCTGCTATCTCTGCGAGGATGTCCATCATCAGTACGAGTATTTATTGTGCGTATATATCAATTCGCGCGTCAAGGTGTGTATGCTTTTATCCGAGACGTATATATCCGCCTGTGAACTCCGACCGCATCATATTCGTTAACGGAAGACCGCTGACGTTATCTTCCAATCCCGGAAAAAAGGTGTACGGAGAACGTCTGATAAAGATCGATGAAAAAGAATACCGTGAATGGTCACCGTTCAGAAGTAAATTGTCCGCGTATCTCTGTTCAGGAGGTTCGTTCTTTCCGTTCACCGATAACAGTAACATACTTTACTTAGGTGCCGCCAGCGGAACGACCGCAAGTCATGTATCGGATATCGCTGTCAGCGGAAAAGTATATTGCGTCGAGTTATCGCAGAGAACTTTTCGCGATCTTGTCGGAAC
>WQXR01000060.1 GCA_009784745.1 Methanomassiliicoccaceae archaeon
ACTGCAGGTACCGTGGTTCCGGGATAGAATTGTCTTTTGTAAGCCATATCTAACACCTCAATGTGTCTGTTAAGGTAGGCCTGTATTTCGAGTACCTTCCGACCTCTATCGAATAACCTACGCTGATATTTCTGTCGCACACTTTGCGTATCTCCTTGACGGTTTCGTCAATATCGCATTCCGCATTCAGTTCAACAAAGAATCCTCCCACCAACTTTGTGAGCTCTATCTCATCGCTGCCGAATTTAATTACCTTCCTTTCCGGATGGTTCACCGGTATCCCGGTGTGCGGACCGCTTTTGACGGTCAGCGGCAGCGACTCGCCGCATATGTTGATCTGTCTCACGTGCTTCACTTTTATCAGTTCGTTCAGCACCTTCTCCGTCGTATCGGCGCTCAGCAGACGATCTGTGAACACTTTTACCTCCGGAAGAGGCGTTCCCGCGTATGTCATTCTGGTCGTTCTGGTACTTGTCATCAGGATCATACCTTCTTTGCTATTTTCTTGGCCTCCGCGCCAACGACCTGCAATGGAGTGCTGAACTCTTTCAGGTCACCGAATACTTCTTTGAACAGACCGGACGTAGCCTCTGCGGAGAATGTCTGTGTCCCGCCGTCAAGACAGTTAGCTGCCGTGACCGCCGGTATAAGAACACCCTTTGCGTGCTTCGTCACAACGTGGTTCCCGTGGAACAGACCCGGTCCTCCTCCTCCGTATATGGAGTGAGAGAAGAATGACATACCGACGCACACACCCATCGACCTTCCGTAATCTGCGGACGGGAGACCGGTCTCGTGCTCCAATATATCGTTGTAGTACAGTACGGTCGACGGAACACCCTGTGCCGCTCTCGCCGCACCGACGTTCACCATGACCGCTGCAACCATTCCCACCGATGCATATGCATTCCATAAGGGAAGGTCATCCGTTGTGAAGACCTTGTATCCTGAGGGCAGCGTTTCCTTTACGCGGACGACGCCGTCATCGATCGCTCTTTCCATAAGGGATTCGATGACCGTACCCACTGTACCGGTCTTACCGTTCTTCTTGACTATGCTGTAAAGCATGTTGTTCGCGTTCAATCCTTCGTAGGCGAGTGCAAGTAAATGTCCTCTCTCGAACGGACCGATCGCATCGCCCATTTCGAATGCGCCCAGCTGCTCGAACAGTGCCGAGAGCGCAACACCCTGCATCGCATTCCTGCTTACAAGTGACACGACGTGGTTGGACATGATGTTCCTGAGTGCGTAACCTGCGCCCTCGTTGTTCTGCGGAACTTCGAGGATCGACCTTACGTTCGCTCCCATGAACGTCATCGTCTGCGGATATCTTCCCCAGACTGCGCCCTTTACCATGTTGGCCTTGTACATCGGAATTTTGAATTCGTCGATGATCGCCTCAGTGACTGCAGATGCGGTCGCTGTGAAACCGGTCGTATATTCAACACCGGCCGATAATCTCTCCTCGGGCACAATGACAACGAGATTCTTGCCGCCGGACTTCAGTTCGACGACAGTCCCGTCACCGTCTGTGACCTGGACCATTTCTTTGACTGCTTTCGCAATCTTGCTAGCATTCGCGACCAGCGGGATGTCGATCTCTTTACCCCTGATAATGCAGCCGTCCCCACCCATTTTACCGGATTTGAGTGCACCCTCAATACCGGCAAGGTTTACTGCTACAGTTCTCTTGGTCATAGAGGCGAGTCTCTTGATCGCGCCATTTCGTAACGGACTGATGGCTTCCAGGGGAACATCTTTCGCGATGCGTTTCCCACGGTCGTCATACAGGTCTACTACGTCCTTGTATTTTGGCATTTGATACCTCCATATCTTATAATCTCACAGAACAGGCGAACCTGCTCCGCTCCCCTTGCGAGCACGTATAATGCCTATTCCCCATATAAATCATGCGCATTTTAAGGAAAAATACACAATTGTTATGTCCAATCCTGCATTTCCCTTATATAAATGAAACGTCCAACGAACAAATGTATCTATTGTTAACGCACTTTCCATGTCCCGTTGATCCGCGGTCCTTCGCGCTCCGGATCCATCGTCGAGACCTCTAAATAAGGTATTATCATCCTCACCGAAGGCACCATTACTTCGGGTCTTGTGATGTCAACGGCAACAACTTTATCAAATCCGGCATTCACCAAATGATCAAAAACAACTTCGATATCGTCCAGAACATATGGTGTGTCGAGCCTCTTCATTTCCGATAATTTCATGGATCTACCAGAATTTGAGTACCACACACGGTTCACTTTCTTTATCGTTTCGTAACCCATCTCCTGACTTATCTTTTGAAGTTTCGCGTTTATCTTCGAACCGTGTTTGTGCGTTGTTCTTGACTGCGCAACTTCCGTCAAGGCCCGTACCGCCGCTATCTTCGGATTAAGATGCGTTCCCACCCCTATCGTCAACAGCTCCGGATCTTTCGTTCTTACGTCATCCGCGGCGGCGCCTATTGTTGGTATGCCAATATCACTTGTAAGATCCTTCAAATGTATCTCAACACCGTTGTCGTTGAACCTTTTTATCAATTCCTCGCATAACGGATCGTCTGCGATCACGTCGGCATTTGCTTTCTCTCTGTGCTCACAGATGGACCACGCATCCCTTTCGATAAGTTCAAGCGTCGCATGCAGTATCGCCTCTTCCATCGTATTTCCGGATGCGATACCGTTGGTATGGAATCTGAACAGCTGCATATCACCGTCCGGAAAGTATGGGTGATACACAGCACACGCCGGTACCCAGATATCCTCTCCGCGGAACATCTCGTATCCGCGGCACCATGCTATCACTTCGTTGCGGTAATAGTTCAGCGTCCTGAGCGGTAATATCATTTCAGCCGGATCTAATGTCAGACCCGTTCCCATCGCCTCGTCCAGCGTTCCGTATATTATCTCATCGGAATCACGGAGTTCTGCGCTGTATCTCTCCATCGCTTCCATTATTGCCGATGCCTTCGCCTGTTCAGGCGTCGGTCCTTTGCCGTTGTACACCTTTTTCTTTCCGTGCGCGGTGTTCTGCCTTGCAATTGAAAAAACAGGGATGCCGATGTTATCCTTCTGTGTTATGTCTTCCAAAGGGTCCATCCCTGCAGCGGCCAGTAACGGTAATATCTTTTCCAATGTTTCGGACGGCAGCATCGTTCTTATGCCTGTGTCCGCTGATGCTTTAGGGCATCTCTGTAATTGCATGATATCACTTTTGATTCGCGGATCGGTACATTCTCAGATCCGCATTCTCATTCACGGTTATCTTTTCAACAAGAACATCAACATCCACGCTCTTGATGCTCGGATTCTTTAAAAGAACGAACTGTATCATTTCGTAAAGGTCAGCAACGCTTTTTGTACAAACTTCGCACACAAGATGATGGTCCCCGAACGCTTTGTGGATGTACATCACTTCCTCATGCTTGCTTAACTCTTCTATAACATGCGAAACGGATGATCCCAATACCTGGATCCCGAGATGTGCCCTCATCAGATCCAGTTTTGACGGGTCAACTTCTAATGAATGACCTATAATTACTTTATCTTCCTCTAATTTGGATATCCTTCTGCTGACCGTTGCTTTGGATATCTTGAGTTTTTCCCCTATGTTCATCATCGACGTTCTAGAATCCTTCCTGAGTATCTCTAATATGTCCAAATCCTTTGGGTCCATCTCTTCGGTCATTAGACCGCTCAAACGGATTCAAGGGATATAAAACACACTGAAAGTATGATGCCGCAGAATGATCGTGACGATAATGCCGTGTCCGTTCAGCCTGATCTGTTCGCTTTCGGCATCACATCGTCCTTGTACCGTTCCAGCGTTCTTACCATGTTCGGTATCGAACTTCCAGGTACTCCGATCACCAGTTCATCGGGTTTAAGATCTGTTCTCTTTCTGCATCCCATGCACCCGATGGATATGTTCGGTTCTCCCGATATCACGGGTGTTGCCGTCACATCGACGCAAGCCGCTTGAAATGGTGCCGTTGTATATTTCACGCGCCCTCCCTTTTCCGTCGTGTGCAGAGGTTCGAACCAGTATATGCGCTCTGGTATGTCCACGAATATGACGACATCAGGAACGAAATCCGCGTCCTTGAGCGGACAAACGACAGTTCCTTTCGTTCTGAACGGTATCGCTGCACCGTCGTCTATCATCTTCTTTACTGCGCTGATATTCTCATGAAGTCCCTGCGCGAAATGAAATTCACCGGATGCCACCTTCTCCGGACGTTCGGTCATTCCTAACGACGATGCTCCTACGTTACATGAATGCATGTCCGCCGGCATCAGGAAACTTTTTCCGTGTCTCGCTTGCATTACCGACTGGCAATAACTCATCTGCTTCTCCGGTATCGGATATCCTTTCAAAATTTCCTCATTCTCGCGGATGAGTTTTACCGCTACCGGTTCGTGTCTTAACCCTAATATTTCCTTGAATTTTGCCGATGCATCCCTGTTGTTCTCGGATACGGATGTCATGTATCATGTGACGGCGTGATGTTTGATATAGTTTACGCGGTCACTATCGTTTAATAAAAGGTAAATGAAAGGTGTTTGAAAAAGGCTCGCTTCGCGAGCCTTAAAGCGTCACTTCCAGTTCTGTGAACTTGTACGCTTTGAACGGGCAGTTCATCTCGCATGCTTTGCATGCTGTCCCTAAACAAAGATCCGAACGTACGGTTATCGTCGGGTATCCCTTTAATTTTTCAACGGTCAATGCTTTTTCAGGACATTCCTTCTCGCATTTCCTGCATCCGTTGCATCCGTCGAACACGCCGTACATCTTCATTCCCACTTCTTCCAGTGCGAACAATCCTTTTCCTATTTCAGGGATATCACTTTTTACCATCCTTACCGCTTTCGCCGGAGGCTTTATATCAGGCATCGGCGCAAGACCGTGGATCTGCAGCATATTGTTGTACATGTCCATCGACATGCCCTCTGTCCAGTACGCTAATTCCAAGATATACATGTCCTCGAACGTCTTTGACGTTGCGAACATCACATGGTTCGCGGATATCGAATCGGCGACGGATTGCATGCGGTCAAGCATCTTCGGGTCGCTTAGCAATTCGTGAGCGGTCATCAATGACGTGTTCCCTAACTGATATACTTCATCAAGACATCTCGGTATCATTCCGCATATCTGCGCCTTTATCGGATCGACGTACGTACCGGATGCGCCGGCCATGTACATCACTTTGACGTCGTTGTCGCTCAGACCCACCTCGTGGACCAATGTTCTGTGGCCCGCTCTTATGGCGCCCATCGCTTTTCCCGCTTCCTGAGCATCCTTCTCGGAGAACCAGATGCCGTCCATCAGGTGTATCTTCTTATCGGGCGTGACGATATCAGGCAGTTTTATCAATCCTGAGTTCAGACCCATCGCCATCGATGATACCACTCCCGTTCCCGTGATCCCTTTTGCAGAGTAGTTGAGCACCTTGATCTCCTTTCCCGTCACGGGATCCACTTTTGACGCGACCACAGGTATCAGTTTATCATCCAGAACTATATTTTCCCATAGTTTCTTTTCCGTCAGATTAACATCGGATATTGCATGCGGCGACGCAAGAACGCCATACTTTATAGATTGGCCTTCCATTGCCGGACCTGCTGCGGCGCTTCCGGAATACAGTTCGCCGTCATAGTAAAGTCCCATTTCCGCATTCGTACCGTAGTCGGTGACCATGCATATCTCCTTCTTGTTCAGCATTCCGGATCTCATGATCATCGCTAACGCATCAGCACCTATCTCATGCCTTATCGCCGGCGGTATTATCACTTCCGCTTCCGGATTCACCGATATCATCTCTATGTCGCCTGCGTTCCTTACGTGACCTTTTCTGCTTGGCCTTACAACACCCAAACTCTTCAGTCTGTTCTCTCCGGCGAATGCAAGGTCGCGTACCTCTATGTTCTCAAATAACGACAATTGTATCGGATTGCCGCATACCGCCACTTTTTTGATGTTCTTGACGTTGTCGGGACCGTGCAGCCTTATCACGTCGTCGATCGTCTTCATGATTATCTTGTGACCCACTTCGGAACCTGACGACATCCAGAAATGCAGATGGTCCATTATGTTCGCTCCCGGTAACGGATGTCTTACCGTTACCGCGGTGGATAAAATCTTTCCGCCTTTGTCCAGATCGATAAGGTGTGATCTGAAACCGCTTGTGCCGAGATCTAACGCAACTCCGTATGATGCCATGAGTGTGAAATGGTGCTTTGTGATTTAATACTTTCAGAAGACTGGAAAGGGATTAATGAAAAATGTTTGATGTTAAGAGGTTTGAAAGAACGCCTTATCAGTTCTCTTTGACCGCTTTTACAAGCGCCAGAAGGTTCTCGTTCTTTATCAGCGCGGACAATCCGCAACCTGGTGAGACGACATCGAATCCTGCTTCCTTGACGATCTTTCCGTGCTTGTAGCAGTCCTCCGGTGTTCCCTGGAGTAACGGATTGACAACACCCACGTTACCTACGAGGAACGCTCTGCCGCCGACCTTCTTGACACCCACCTTCGGATCAACTTTCTCTTCTATCGAGAGTCCTGATACCTTGGTCTCTATCATGTTGTCGATTATCGGTTCCGTGTTGCCGCATATGTGCAATACCGAGAACGCATTCTTGACGGATGCGAGACTTGCGCTCACGTACTTCCCTGCGAACTCATCGAACATGTCCGGTGAAAGAAGATCTGTGGATGCCGACGGTTCTGACATCTGTATGACGTCTGCGCCTGCGTCCGCTATTGCCTGCGTGTATGCTTTGCATATCGGGTTGACCGCGTCCACCCATTTTGTCACTTCTTCGGGTGCCATCATTATTCCGAAAACGAGGTTCTCGGTGCTTACCAGGTGACCTGCGAGTGTGAACGGACCGGTGTTACCGCCGATGACGACGTAATCTTTACCGCGTGCCTCTTTCAGGAGTTTTATTCCTTCCTGTACCGCTTTCGCTCTGCCGGTCTTCAGGAACTCTTCCGGGCTCATGATGTTGGGTTCAGCGTATTCTCCGGTCATCGGGTCGAACAAGAACGGATGTTTCTTCAGCATCGGCGTCCTGTCCTGTTTTCCCGGATCGACGACACAGCCCAGTGTCTCCGCTTCTGCCGTGAGACAGAACGGTGCCCTTACTGCTTCGAATCCGAGGACATCGGCTTGGCCTGCGCCCAACTTTGCCATTGCCTTTGGGTTGGAGTGTGCTTCCGGCCAGAAGACGTTCAGCGCTTCCATCTGACCGATGGTCGCGCTCTG
>WQXR01000061.1 GCA_009784745.1 Methanomassiliicoccaceae archaeon
ACATTAACGAGCGTCCGCAACAATATCGCATCTTCGAAGAACGCAATGTTCGAACGCAGCACGATGGCGATGCTCCCCAAAAAGAGCCAGGAGGTACTTTTGAAGATAATGTCCGAAGACGTTATAATGACATTGGCGGGTGAGGTCGACGAGCCCGTTACGGCGGATATCAAACGTCTTATCCGTCTTCCAGGTTCCGTTCATGGAAAAACAGGATTGCGTGTCACACCGCTCTCACGCGCCGAACTCGATGATTTCGATCCTTTGAGAGATGCCGTCCCGAGGGAATATTCGGACACGCCCGTGAAGGTAGTAATGAAACGCGATTCAGAGATAACGATATGCGGCGAGCGTCTTCGTCTGAAAGGCGAGACGGAAGTTCCCGAATACGCGGCGGTGTTCCTTGTAGGAAGGAAGATGGCTGACATTTATCGTGTCAGTGAATGATACAACAACATGTCCGTTCTTCTGTGACTGTAAAGCCGTTATCCTTCGCCCACGCCAGCGTTCTGAGTGACGGGTTCGCGATCTTTCTCACACCGGCTTTGATGCATTTTATCTCGAGGCCGCGGTGAACGCGCGGTCTCATGCACCCCAGAGTTACGCTGAACCCCATTTCTATCAATAATTTTACCGAGGAAAGTATCGCTTCCTCGGATATCAGCGCATCCTCGGTGATCGTTCCTTTGGTAGGAACGAGCGCCAGAAGTATGACATCCTTCGATCCTTTGCTTCTTGCGAGTTCCGCCGACAGCACCATATCGTCCGTTCCGAATCCTGCGGTCAGATGTACGACCGGCCGCCCTCCTGCGGAGATGATGTTGTCTAACATCTCCGCGTACGCTTCCGCGTCCGTACTGAGATGAAGGACATTCCGTATTATTACCGGATCCTGATGAATGTCAACGGAAAAAGCGTTCACGCCTGCTTTTACCAGCCGCTCCGCATCATCCGCCGTGATAAAACCTGTATGAACATTCACAGCAAGTCCTTTTTTTGATGCGTACCCTATCGCATCGATGTGCCTCATGATCGGTACGCTGCCGTTCGCGTCGCAGCCGCCGCTTATCAGGATCCCCTTTCCTCCGGATGCTATGACGCCGTCAATAAAACGGAGCATACCGTTCTCATCGGACACGTCCGCCATCCCTTTAAGGTGTGTGCTTTTGCAGTGCTCGCACATTTGGTCGCATCTCGTCCCTGTAACGGATGCGGACGTTCCGCGCGGGAAATAGGCCGTCAATTCGTTATTATCGTCGCTCATTTAGGTACAAACGACCAAAAGCTTTATTCAATAGATATAATTCATCGTCTCGGTAGTAGCAATGAAGGGTTTCCGAGCAAAGGGTTCCTTTAAGGACATAAGAAACAGACAAGATTTCACGATAGAGATAGCGGCCGAGAGCGAGGATGCCGCGAAAGAGAAGATCCTTTCCAACCTAGGCAGCAGGCATAAACTCAAAAGATGGGAGATAACCATTGACGAGTTGGTGGAGCTTGCGCCGGCGGATGTTACGGATCATCTCGTCCAGTATGAGATCGGTGAAAGGAAATGAATGATGACGAGCTCCGCAAGGCGCTTTCCGCTTTAGAGATATACAAGGTCCAGTTGGATGCGCTGGCGCAGCAGGTCCAGATCCTCCAGATGTCCCTAGAGGAAGCGATCAGAGCGAGAGAAACGCTGAAAGCGTTCCTGAACGCGAAGGAAGGCGATGAACTTCTCGTGCCGATAGGTGCCTCATCATTCGTTACCGCGAAAGCGACCGGTGACAAGAAGGCGATAGTCGGTATCGGCAACCGCGTATCGGCGGAAAAGAACATCGACGAAGCGGTCGCGTTCATGGAAGGAAGCGCAAAAGAGATATCGGAAGCGCTGAAACGATCGGGTGAGTCGATGGCGGAGATGGAAATAAACGCCAACAATCTCTCAATGGCGGTCCAGCAGGAATATCAAAGAAGACAGCAGTGATCGTAAATGTTCGAATCTCTCAAAGGCAAGCTCAGGAATCTTTTCAAACGGGGCGGCGCCGCAGATGAGAGCAAAGCGGATGTCAAAGAAGATATTACAACTGAGGCGCGCGTTGAAACGCAGCCCGCTGCTCCTGCTGAGGAAGTAAAAGAACTTTCCAGAAAGGAGAGATCAAAACTGTTCGGACGAAAAGAAAAGAAGAACACGGAACTTGTCGGCGACAGCGGAAAGAAGATAAAAGAAGGAAGCCTCGACGAGATATTATGGGAACTGGAATTGGCCTTGATGGAGGCGGATGTTGCGTTCCCCGTCGTTGAGGAGATAAAGAACGGCGTCAAAGATGACCTTAGTGGAAAGAGGCACGCAAGAGGATACACACTGAACGAAGTTGTCGAAGCGTCCATCAAAGAATCCGTTCTGAAGATACTCAGGATAAACGAATTCGATTTCGATGCGTGGATCCGCGCAAGGGCGAAGCCGGCGATCGTCATGTTCGTCGGAATAAACGGGACCGGAAAGACAACGGCCATCGCGAAGATCGCAAATCGTTTGATGAAAGATGAGATGACCGTTGTTCTAGCGGCATCGGATACATTCAGGGCGGGTGCCATAGAACAACTGACGATACATTCCGAAAGGTTAGGATGTAAGATCGTCAAGCATTCCGCCGATGCTGATCCCGCTGCTGTCGCTTTTGATGCGGTGGAACACGCAAAAGCGAAACGTAAGGATGTTGTCCTTGTCGATACCGCCGGACGGATGCAAACGAACAGCAATCTGATGGACGAGATGAAAAAAATAAAAAAGGTGGCGAAACCTGATCTCGTAATGTTCGTCGGCGATTCGCTGGCCGGGAATGATGCTGTTGAACAGGCCAAGGCGTTCGATTCGGCCGTCGGGATAGATGCCATAATGCTCACAAAGATAGACGCAGATTCCAAAGGCGGTGCTGCGTTATCAATAGCGCACAGCATCGGAAAACCGATAGCGTTCGTTTCCGACGGGCAGGAATACGACAAATTGATAAAATTCAGTTCCAAATGGATGATGGATCGTCTTTTTGAGGATTAGACACACAATTTTCGGAAAAGTGTGGCGAACACTTTTGCGTCCGTTGTAAGATTGTCAAGATCACAATATTCGTTCGGCTGGTGCAACGAACCTCCGCCGCATTGCCACACATACGCATTGTAACCGGCAAGTCTGAAGAAGTTCGCGCACGTTCCTCCACCGACACCCACCACTTCCGGTACCTTTCCGGTAACGGACGATATCGAATCCCGTAAAGCGGCGAATTCTTTGCAATTTGTATCTGACGGTCTTCCGGACCTTGTTCTCTGTTCCACGGTCACTGTTATCTCTGCTCCCGTTCTCTTTTCCCATTCTGTTCCGATCGATCTCGCCAGAACTATCAGATCGTCGGGATCGTATGACGGCAGGAGCCGTATATCCAGACAGAATTCGTGGTATCCTGGTATAGTATTTATGTTACCGACGGTCGCGATGCTTTTCGTCGGCTCGAACGTCGACCCTGGCGGTCTGAACAACGGATCTTGGGCATCATACTTTTTTTCTAATCTGTCCAGTACGTCGACGAGCATCTTCGCGCTCACGCGGTATGCATTCAGTCCTTTCTGCGGGGTGGAACCGTGCGTCTGCCTCCCGCCGATGGTGAATTTTAACCACACCAGATGCTTTTCTGCAACTTCCACCATCGTTCCCCCCGGAACGCCCCAGTCGGGAACGATGAAAACATCGTCCGGTTCGAAAAGACCGGCGTTTATCAGATGTTCTATGCCCATTGCGCTTGTTGTCTCCTCGTCCGCGACTATTGCAAGACCGATCGAGCGCTTCGACAACGTTCCCTGAGCGAAGAACTTTGCCGCATATATTGACGAGATCACTGCCTGACCGTTGTCCTCCGTTCCGAGGCCGTATATCTTGCCGTCCTTGACGACGGGCTCGTACGGCGGCGTCTTCCATTCGTCCAGATCGCCTGGGAGAACGGTATCGAGGTGTGATATTATCCACACCGTTCCTTTTCCTTTTCCGTTCTTTTTTGCGAGAATGTTCGGCCTCATGACCGTGCCGTCGTGTATATCCTTTACGTCAATACGTTCAACGCTGTCGAACCCTTTCAGAAATTCTAACACCTTGTCGGCCCTGTGTGCTTCGCCTTTACCGCCGTTCAGCGGCCCTATCGCAGGTATGCGTATCATAGCCATCATGTCTGCGGTCATGTCGCTGCGTGACGCGTCTATCTTTTCCAGAATGCCTGCGGTCTCCATAGTACTATTACAACTCGTTCGGATAAAATCTTTTGCTGACCTATCCGTAAATGATCGTGCGCACTTCAACAGCGACGAATTATCATCGTCACCGCATTTCCGCCGCCCAGACAGAGCGTTCCCAGTCCTGTGTCCTTCTGACGGTCGATCATCGCGTGCAACAGCGTCGTGAGAACACGCGCGCCGGAACAGCCGATCGGGTGGCCCAACGCGACGGCGCCGCCGTTGACGTTGAATATCTCCTTCGGTACGTTAAGACCTTTCATCACTGCCAATGACGCTGCGGCGAACGCTTCGTTGTGCTCGAATATATCAATATCGTCAATTTTCATTCCCGCTTTCTTGAGAACATATTCCGTCGTCGGTATCGGCGCTTCCATTATGTGCTCGGGTATCGTTCCTCTTTCTCCGTATGCCTCTATGTACGCAAGCGGCTTTATTCCGTTCTTTTTCGCGAACGATTCCGATGCTATCACCAATGCCGATGCACCGTCGCTCAACTGCGACGCATTACCGGCGGTGGCCGTTCCGTTCTCCTTGAACGCCGGTCTGAGTTTCGACAGTGCCTCAACGGTCGTGTCGTCCCTTATTCCTTCGTCGGCGTTCACGACGATGTCGCCTTTCTTCTGTTTGATCGTTATCGGTGTTATTTCCTCTGAGAACTTTCCGTTCTTTGTCGCGGCCGCTGCCTTCATATGGCTTTCGTAAGAGAACTGATCCGCTTCTGCACGTGTTATTTTGAATCGTTCCGCTGTTATTTCAGCGGTAAAGCCCATGTGCATATCGTTGAACACATCCCACAGGCCGTCATATACCATCGCATCCTTTACCGTCTGATCGTTCATCTTATATCCCCATCTGGCACCTTGCATTATGTACGGTGCCTGCGACATGCTTTCCATACCGCCGGCGACAATGACGTCGTATTGTTTCGCTTTTATCGCATCGGCGGCGAACATCGCCGCCTTCATACCGGAGCCGCATACTGCGTTGACCGTCGTTGCTCCTATCTCCGGTGAAAGGCCTCCGTAAATGGCTGCCTGTCTCGCCGGGTTCTGGCCGAGACCCGCTGATATGACGTTGCCCATCAGACATTCTTCCACTGAATTCGCGTCAATGCCTGCTCGCCTAACGGCCTCGCGCACCGCGATCGCGCCGAGTTCCGTTGCCTTGATGTCTGCCAGCGCCTTTCCGTATTTGCCTATCGGCGTTCTGACTGCGCTTAATATTACGGCTTTATCCATAGGTTCCGCTTATTTTTTCTGCATATATATTACTGTCGGTCATGACATACGGCTATTGACGAACTCAACCTTCTGTTCCTCTCCCATTCTCTTCAGCGGTCTCGAAAGATGGCGTCTTGCGGACGCCGGCGGTTCGTACCACCCGGGCACCGCCCATCGTGTCTCTTTCTTTGTTATCGTTGCCTTCGAACGCGTACGGCATCCTTTGCATCTGTATCCCTGTTCCTTTCCGATGGACTGCATCCTTTTGCCGCATTCCGGACAAACGGGGTTGGATGTTTTCGTTATCTTTTCGGAAAGTGATATCACCTTTACCTTTTCCGCGTTCAGCGTTCTCGGCTCATCACGCAGTTCACCGACAACAGATATTACATCACCGACAGCCAGATCGTCAAAGAGCATTCGGAATTCCTTTGACGGTTCGTATGCCGCTACGGTCACGATACCGTATCTTGTCTTGATATCGGTGAGCGTATGGCCGCCGCGGATGTGTCTCGCACGACCGCATACGACGCCGTCAACGATGTACGAACTGTTCTCTTTTATCTCGACCGCGTCGTGGATGATGTGATCGTCCGTTCCCTGATTCGTAAGGAAAGTTACCCATCTGCCGATCTTTTCCGTCCGAAGATACATCGCCGCATCTATCGTTTCCTTTTCGTCGTCCCCTCTCAGCCCGAAAAGTACAGGGCACGGTGTCGACGGGATCATCGTCACTTTCTGTTCTCTCTCTTCCCAGCTGTTGAACGTGCTCCGGAATATTGTATCCATTTCTCTTACCGACATCGGGTCGAATGTCCTTTCAGTTCCTATCCTGTCGTCGGTGCGGTATGCCAGCACCTCATAGGTACTGTCATTGGGCATCCATGACATTGCGCATGCTGCGCCGATCACTCCGCGGCCGTTGCCTATCTCATACGTCACCGCGCCGATCCGGTCGAGTTCCGCTTTTACGAATTCCTTCGAGATTATTCTTTTTACGCCTTCCTGATAAAGCGACACATCCGGCCGCGTACGGGATACGATGAGCCCGGGATCCGATCCTTCGGACATGTTCTTTTCTATTACGGGCACCAGTCTTTTTATCATCTCGTTCTCGTCCGGTTCCCATTCCGCTGCCGACGGGGAACAAAAGAAGTCTTTTCCGGATATCACGCCTATCCGTTTCTTCTCGCCGAGGCCTTTGCCCACTCTCATTGTGAGCGCCCCGTTGCCGCGTGTCTTCCACGGGACGGCGGGATTCAGACGCACGAGCCTCGGATTGCCTATTATGTCAATATCGGAAAGTTCCCGCATCATCTCCGTCAGAAGATATGTCGTACAGTTCCCGGTACGGGAGTCGGTATCGTCAACGGCGATATACACAATGACGCCACGTTCTCGGTCATATAAATCTCATGTGCCTGAAAAAACGACGACAGCGCGAAGATCTTCCGTTCACCACGCCCCGCTGACAATGATGTTACTGACAAAGAACATATTACCGTCAGACGATAGACTTCCTACCAATCTGCACAATACCGGCATCTCCGGCATCGCCGAATTGTAAAAACATCTTTGTTCGTTGCCGTCGAGATCTGTAAGTTTGAA
>WQXR01000062.1 GCA_009784745.1 Methanomassiliicoccaceae archaeon
AGCATAAATGACGGCAATACAACACAATTAAGAAAAGGAATGGTCGTCGCAGTGGAACCGTTCGCAACCAACGGTCACGGAATGATAAGATCCGCAAAACCGGGAAATATATACAAAATAGCAAAAGAAAGACCTATGAACGATACGGAAATGAAGGAATTTTACGACATGATCGCTAAAGAATTCAAAACATTCCCGTTCTGTGAAAGGTGGATAGATCATCCCAGGTCATCACAAATGTTAAACAAACTGTTAAGGCACGGTCTTATAACGCAGTATGCACAATTAACGGAAGTAAAGAAAGGCTGTGTGACGCAATCTGAGCACACCGCATACATAGATGAAAAGAAAGCATTGATAACGACGCTTCTCTGAGATTCCTTTTTCACGACACAACGGCAAAAAAGGTAAGTTTTAATTACATACCCATGTTACGGTTGTTTAAGCTGGAGTAGCCAAGCCTGGTCAAAGGCGACAGACTCAAGATCTGTTCGTGTAGGCGTTCGCCGGTTCGAATCCGGTCTCCAGCACTGTAACCTCTCTACTCAAATATCATTCTCGAACATTTACACCGTAATTTACACCGTAATTTACACCGTAAGGAATGGTGCCAAGAATGGTGCCAAGAATGGTGCCAAGAATGGTGCCAAGAATGGTGCCAAGAATGGTGCCAAGAATGGTGCCAAGAATGGTGCCAAGAAAAACGTCCCAGAACACAATGTCGCTTAACGATTATGAGGTCGCTTCCCAGGTCCCGCTCCTATTGTTTCCCCTTCTGCGGATAAGCTTCATGTCTTCAAGTTTGGCAGTGGCTCTTTTGAAGGTTCTCAACGATGTTCCAACAGTCACCGCCGTATCTTTGGCGGTTGTATATCGACCTTCTACAATAATCCTGTATACCTCAATCTCTAGGGGTGAAAGGCCTTTGAGATCTATCTCAACATATCCCGTATTTTTGGGAACCTTCTCTCCGTTCAATACTTCAAGCGCATGCTCATTGTACTTGAAACCGGCGACCACAAAGTTCTCCGATATCTCGTAATCCTCCGGCTTGTATTTTTCCATGATCTTCTTCATGCCTGAACCCAATTGTTCGCACAATTCCATATCTTTGAATATTCTCATTAATTCACGGTTGCGCGGATGCGATCTGCCTTTGAAGAATTCTTCTTTTGTCAGTCCGATAGGTAATCCTCCTGATGAGGTTATCTCCACACGGTCGGAATAGAACTCAACCACAGGATATGCGCCTCTAACGTAATCATTATGGAGTATGGCATTCATCAGCGCCTCACGAAGTGCGGTATGATCGACCATAGGCGTATCTTTACGCGTGGATGATATTTCGATGCCCGTTCTGTTGTACAGGTCAAGCGCAGACAACATAGATTTCGTTGCTTTGATCAGTGAACATTGACCGCACTCGGTCTTATGCAGTATCGTTATCTTATCTGTGCCGGCATACTGTGCGATCTTAACGGAAACTCCGTTATTATCTGCCATCAGATACGCAAGATAATTGAATTTACCATCTTCTGTGTACAGATCAAGATTCTTCAGGAGATTTTCGTTGTCTACTGTAAATCCTTTTTCATTGTAGTATATCTTCAGTTGTTCGAATGTTAAGAACTGATTCGGTGATATGGTATTATGCAACGAGTGAAGAGATCTTTTCATATACAGAGTTTCGATCATCTTCTGCGGCATTGATACTGTTTCGTTGCCGAGTCTCATGAAGCAGCCTTTCGGGGTCATTCCGTATTCATTCAGATAATACGGCTTCTCATAACCGCTGGCGATATTAATTATAAAATAAACCTTACCATTCTTGCCCATTCTCGGAGATGCGGAAAACAGACCGAGAACGGACGGTGAGATATTATTTCTCATACGGTTTGTGAATTTTCTTATCTCCTCATCGTAATTATCAATGCCGAATACAGAACCGTCGGGATCCATGCCTATGTGTAACTCGCCGCCTGATGTGTTCAGGAAACCGATGACAGTTCTTTCAATATCCTCGGTGACACGGCGCTTGTATTCCATGCGGTCGGTTTCGGTCAGTTGCATCTTTTCCATCCGTTTGACCATAATGCCCGCTCGTATATTATTTTTATACCTGACCTACGTCTGAAAAGAGGTCAGAGGTCGAACAGATCGTTCCGTTTCGCATATTCTTCGATCCTTTTAGATCTCGCTTCCAAAAATTCAATTGACCTCTTCCAAAAATCAACGAGTTCATTTTCATTAGTTGGGAATTTCTTAGGCAGTAATTCGTAGTCCTGCAGTAAATTATATTCAATGTATTCGTCAAATGATGCGAAATTGTCAAAAAAGTATCCGTATGCCTCCATCTGAATTTTCATAGGATAGTGGTTCTGCTCTTTGTCATAATATTTTCTTATGCTTTCCAGAGCGGGGAACAGCAGATCGTTGAAACAGCTGGCTCGGGCGGGATTTATCGTTGCGCAGCCCAATTTATGAGCGGGAAAGAATAACTCTCCGGCAATGGTCACCGCGAGAAGATAACATCTTTCCGCCAATTTCTTATTGTTCTCAACGGCCTTTTGTCTGAAAGGCATCTTGCTGACATAATTTCCAGTTAGGGAAGTGTAGGAAGAATAACCGTCCGGACGGTAATGATTTTTTCTGTCTTTGTCGTAAAATATATCATTCACTTTTCCGAAATCAAATCCTTTGCGGCCGTACAGTTGCTGCATCGCAATCCTGAGATCAGGATTTGTGATGTCAGCTTCTTTAGCGTGTTTCCCGCTCCAGTAGTCATGGTCGATGTTTTTCATCTTTCTCACTTTATGCTCTGCCAATGATCTTATCGCTTTCCGGGGTTGTATGCTTTCAGGTATTTCACCAGATCCTCATCCGCATCCGTCCATTCCGGCGTTTGACCTTTTTTCATGTATTCGTTATACCAGTCCGTGGCTTCCTTCATGTACTGCGTCATATCCAACTTCTTTTTGACGATCACTTTGGTATTATCTTCATTTGGGATCCAGAATTTTGGTTGGTCGTAATCATCCTCTTCGAGGAACCCCACTACGAATACGATCGTATCCAAACGGGAGAGTTCCGCATAGAGTGACGCTTGCAGCATGTACTGTTCTGCAACGACAGTATATTCTCCGTTCTCATCCAGCCATTTATCTCTCTCACCGGAGGTCTTGATCTCCAGAACGGCGTTCCTTTTTCCGTTGACGGTCACGTAACCGTCCACAAGTCCGCCGAATAATTTCTCATTATGGAAATGATCATATCCGCATTTGTCTCCCTGAGCCGGTTCCTCTATGACAATTCCTGATCCTTCCCGCAAGTTCAATAACGATATGAGTAAAGGAGCATTCTTTCTCATATACGATCTGAGAGCAGGTTCTATTATGTTACCTGCTTCAATATATTTTGTTTTGATATCTTCACGATATATTCCCGCAAGGTCCAAAGCAACGGAGAACGGCGTTTGGAATTCACCTTTACCGAGGATCGGGGCAAGTCTCGTTCCCGTTATCTTTTTGTTCTGATAAGGAAAGAAGTAAACAACTTTGCCTTCATCATCGATCTCCTCTATCCTGTATCGTCCGTCGTATCTCACAGCGGAGAATGGCCGCGATGATAAATAAAACGTATGCGCGTCGAGAACGCATGCGCACACGTAACGTATATAAATAAGAAGTATAATCCGCACTTCAACGTAAACTCAAATACTCGCATCCGCGAGTGGTTCGATGACTCATATCTGCGGCCGTCCTTCTCTCAAAACGGCTTGTGTTTTGGTGCGGATCTGTCAAGCCTCATACTGAGAGGCATTTACGTCAACGAATATAAGATTCGGAGAAGAGAAAAATGGCAAAAGAGAAAGCTGCACCAAAGCAGACCGAAGATGAGAACTTCAATTTCATCGTCCGTATCGCTAACAGCGATATCGACGGTCAGAAGAGGACCGTCATCGGTATTCAGAGCATAAAAGGCGTAGGTAAGAGAGTATCGCAGATCGTTATCAAGAAAGCGAACATCGACCCTACGGTAAAGATAGGAAGTTTACCTGACGAGAAAGTGAAAGAGTTGGAAAAATTAGTTCTGACATACGTGGAATACGTTCCGTC
The DNA here is from genome assembly GCA_009784745.1 of Methanomassiliicoccaceae archaeon. Taxonomy (GTDB): domain Archaea; phylum Thermoplasmatota; class Thermoplasmata; order Methanomassiliicoccales; family Methanomethylophilaceae; genus Methanomicula. Next base: position 4,116 of record WQXR01000062.1, read on the forward strand.
ATGGGTCATAAACAGACAGATGGACTATGAATCAGGCGCGGATATGCACTTATTCGGCAACGATCTTGAGCTCATCCAGAAAGATGACATCAACAGGATGAAGATGATACGCTGCTACCGCGGCATTAGGCACGAGACGAGACACAAGGTACGCGGACAGAGGACGCGTTCCAACGGAAGGAAAGGGCTGACCATGGGAGTCAGCAAGAAGAAGTGAGGCGGTAAGAATGGGAGACCCTAAATTTCCGAGAAGATCATACAATACGCCGTCACACCCGTGGCAGGGCGAGAGGATAAAGGCTGAACAAGAAATTGTAAGAGAGTACGGCCTGAAGAACAAGACAGAAGTATGGAAAGCACAGACCGCGTTAAGAAATTTCAGACGCCAGTCCCGTGAACTGCAGGCACGTGTAAGAGCGGGCGAAGCACAAGCAAAGCTTGAAGCAGATAATCTGCTTACAAAGTGTGCAAGGATCGGAGTGCTTCCGGTAGAAGGCGCAACGCTTAACGACATTCTTGCGTTAACTGACATAAAGATACTGGAACGCCGTCTTCAGACGATAGTTTACAGAAAAGGTCTGACGAATTCGATGAAGCAGGCAAGACAGATGATCGTTCACGGTCACATATACATGAACGGCCATCGTGTTACCGTTCCGGGTCACATAGTGACAAGAATGGAAGAATCTTCAGTTGAATATAATCCGTCATCACCGTATACGGATGATCTGCACCCGATGAGGCAGTCTAAACCGTCGCAGAAGAAACCTTACGTGCCGATAGATATGAGGCAGCGCGAAAGACGCCCGAGAAGGGATGATACGAAAGCAGCACCGATCGTGGCGGAAGAAACGCCAACACTGGAGGAGTGAAGATGACGGCAAAATGGGGAATAGCGAATATTTTTGCAAGTTATAATAACATAATGATAACGCTCACCGACATCACGGGTGCGGAAACAATTGCAAAAGTAACCGGCGGAATGGTCGTCAAACAGGCGAAGGACCAAGCATCGCAATACGCAGCACAGAGAGCAGCGGAAAGGATCGCGGACATTTCGAAAGAAAAGGAAATAATCGGGATACACGTTAAAGTGAGAGCACCCGGAGGGAACAGATCAACATCTCCGGGACCGGGAGCACAGGCGGCGATACGTGCACTCGCGCGTGCCGGACTTAAGATCGGACGCATCGAAGATGTTACTCCGATACCGCATGACGGCACGAAGAAGAAAGGCGGACGCAGAGGACGCAGGGTCTGAGGGGGTCTGTACATGGACATAGAGATACTGGAGATGAGCGAAAGGAAAGTGTCGTTCATACTGAAGGACTCGACACCCGCCATGGCGAACGCGCTCAGAAGGACGATCCTTACAGATATTCCTAAAATGGCCATCGATAAAGTGGAATTCCACTTGGGACCGATAATGGTCGACGGACGCGAATATGAAAGTATAACGCCGCTGTTCGATGAAATAATTGCACACAGATTAGGAATGATACCTGTTCCGACCGATCTGAAATTATTCTGCAAACAGAGCGAATGCTCATGCGGAGGCGAAGGATGTCCGTCATGCACGATAATGTACAGTCTTAACAAGATAGGGCCGTGCACCGTGTATTCCGGCGACCTCATACCGTTGGGCGATCCGAATCTGAAAGTAAAGGATGAATTCATCCCTATCGTGGAGTTAGCGGACGGTCAGGCTGTTCTTATCTATACAATAGCAACGATGGGAAGAGCGCGCGAACATGTGAAATGGCAAGTTGCCAACGGCGTCGGATACAAATACGCACCTTTGATATCGATAGATGCAAAGAAATGCAAACACTGCGAAAAATGTTTGAACGAATGTCCGAAGCACGTATTCTCGGGCGATACGAAGAAAATAACGATCGCAGATCCGTTAAAATGTACGTTGTGTGAATCATGCCAGACGTTCTGTCAGCCGAACGCGATATCAGTGAAAGCGGATGACCGTAATTTTGTCTTTTCATTTGAGACGGACGGTTCGATGACCGCGGAAACGGCGCTGAACAAAGCAGTGGAACTGCTGAGCGGACAGGCGATGTCGTTAAGCGGACTGGTAGACAATTTCTGAACAAAACGGGCGCTTGCGCCCTTATCTTTTCTTTTACCGTCGGTCAGAAGAAATCGGACAGTTTGCAAACTTTCACTTTATCGTTGTTGAACAGCGATCCCATGCTCATTTCCAGAATGCTTATCCTTTGTTTCGTGTATTCCGATAATCCGTACTTCTCTCCCATTTCCTTGGAAACGTCCAGATATTTCTTCACACTTGCTTCGTATACGGTAAGAACTAAATTACCGCCGCTTCCGCATTTACACTTTCCTGATAACGGAATGCGCCGATATTTCTCGCCGCATTTTGTGCAACGTATGTTCTGCGCCGAAAAACTTCTCAGATTTCCGGCCATATCCGGAAGGAAGTGTTTATCTATCACGCGCGTGGCAACATCACGCTCATCAACGGCGCGTATCTTCCTTCCCAAGAAAAGCTGAGCTTCCATCTTGTCGTTCATTGTTTCTAACGTAGTATAAGAGGAATGTTTCGGCCCCTCGGAAATGTCCTTCGTATCGTGCGTGAATCCCAGTCCTTCGTACTGTTTTTCCGTACCTATCCTTTTTCCGACGAGATCCATTATCTTTTCCACTTCTTTCGGATCACGAAGGTCCATCGCCGCTTTGTAGAATTCTAACGGATATTCAAAGAGACAATCAACATTGTGCGCTTCCTTGTCTATCTCGTTCGGATCTAACCTAGTTGTAAGAACAAGAGGCGCATCCATAAGGCCGCCGCGTCTGTCCGGGAGATAGTCGCGCGAGAAGTTGATGAGCGCATCAAGCATCAGTATTATACTATCTTCATCGCCGTCGCAGTTACGGCGCTTGGCGGCGTGGA
>WQXR01000063.1 GCA_009784745.1 Methanomassiliicoccaceae archaeon
TGTGATACTCGCACTGAACAAAATTGACGTTGCAGAGAAAAGATTTGACACGGACGTTCAAAGATTGAGGGAAATATTAAAAATTCCTGTCGTTCCGGTATCGGCGCGTTCCGCTGTCGGCGTAGACATACTTTTGGACGAAGTGATATCCTTCAAGAACGAAAGGACAGATTTTAAAGTAAGATATGACAGTCACATCGAAGGATACATAGAACAATTGACCCAGTCAATAGGTTCTGACACATTCGACAGAAGAGGAACAGCAATTAAATTATTAGAAAAGGATGAGACGGTAACATTATCTGCGTCAGAAGAAGAAAGGCGCATAGCCAATGAGATGGCATCGGAATTCGAACGAACGCACGGCGAATCTATTAACGTACATATAGCAAGGGATCGTTACGGTCAGGCCGGTGTGATCAAGAACGAGATACAAAAGAGAACGATACGTGAGAGAACATTCTCAGAAAGATTCTCAGAATTGAGCACAGCACCGTCCACAGGCATTCCCATACTTTTCGCCGTTCTTTTTCTGACGTTCCTGATATTCATAGGAGTAAGCACCTTTCTCGAGTATCTGATAAAAAACGCATATCATTCATTCATCGGAGATTCGCTGGAGAACTTCGGAGAACGTATAGGCGGCGAATTGGGCGCATCGATAATGAAAGGCATTGATGGTAGTATTCGAGCAATACTGATGCTGGTGATACCGTTCATAATGCTCTTCTACGTGTTACTCGGAATATTAGAGGATTCGGGTTATTTACCAAGAGCGGTCGTCCTTTTGGACAGGACGATGCATTCGCTCGGATTGCACGGAGGTGCATTCATACCGATGATGGTCGGTGTCGGCTGTAATGTTCCCGCAATAATGGCAACACGTCTTGTAAGATCTAAACGCGAACGTTTGATATTAAGCACGATAATCGTGATGGCCATTCCGTGCTCTGCACAACTGGCAGTGATAATGGGCGCGACCGGAAAGTATGCAGGAATATTAGCAGCATTCTCAATATTTTTAGTATTGTTATCGTTAATATTCGTCATCGGCATTTTAATGAATAAATGGATGAAATATGAGCCTTCGAATCTCGCAATGGAAATTCCCGACATTACGTTACCGTCAGCGAAGAACGTCATGTTCAAGACATGGGACAGATGCAGAGATTTCTTTGTTATTGCGTTCCCATTGCTGGTGATCGGAAGTGTCGTATTGGAAATCTTACTTACATACAATATCCTTGATGCGTTGGTCCGGCCGTTCTCGTTCATAACGGTAACGATGTTAGGTCTGCCGTCAATAGTGATAATTGCGTTGCTCTTCGGGATACTGAGGAAGGAGATGGCCGTCGGGATGCTCATAATACTTGCGGCGTCAGAGGACCTCTCATCGTTCATGACGCCGCACCAGTTCCTTGTGTTCGGTGTTGTCATGGCTTTGTATATTCCGTGCTTGGCGGTCATAGCCGTTCTGCTGAAGGAGTTCGGAATAAAGAATACAATACTGATGTCGGCAGCATCACTTTTCGTTGCATTGGCGGTCGGAACGGCATTCAATGCGGTCCTGTCCGTTATATGATATCGTCGCTATGCGCATATCCGATACGTTCGTATCAGCGATGCGCGAACATTGCTTTTATTCCGCTCTTGTCATTCTTCTCCAGTCTGACGAAACCGATCCTTTCGAATTGGACCATATCTCCGTTCTCTGAGTTCAGCGTATTCTCGGATATGCCTTTTAACACAGTACCGTCAGGCATATGCAATTCCGTTGGAATTCCGGATGCCGTCCACTGAACGGCACGCACACCCTTTTTGAGAACGGAAAGATCTGTTCCTTCGTATTTCGCAGGTTCATCGTATCTGATGTTGCAGAGATCCTTCAAACGCACCATTCCCTTTTCTTTAAAATTCTCAACATCCGATGACGGTATTGAAATTTTTATATCTCCGGATATCGAATAATCACGATACCCTCTTTCAGAATGATCAGGATGCTTCGGCGCCTTACCGTCAATGGAATCAATTCCCGTTATCTGAAATTCAACGGGATCGGGAACAAAGAAATAACGATTCGAAATATCGTCAATGATATCGCGGTTCATTGCATACAGATTATCCCACGTAAATTGTATGTCTATCGGTTTCATGCCGCTCTCTATCCAGTAACGGCGTATCGCTTCCGGCCTTATCCCGCGTCTTTTCATCGCTCTCAGCGTTCCCGTACGAATATCATCCCATCCTATGTATTCGCCGTTACGTATACCTTGCTTTATTATCGACGTCTTCAATACAGATTCAGGAATGCTAACTAATCCGTAATGATAGAATCTCGGCTTTTTCCATTTCATGTGATTGTATATGTATTCCTGTCTGAACGTATTGTTCAGATGATCCTTTCCTCTTATCACATGTGTCATTCCCAGTAGATGATCGTCAATGGCAACTGAAAGGTTCATCATCGGATATACGTTATATTTCGTTCCCACACGCGGATGAGGATGATCCACGATCCTTAATGCAACGAAATCTCTTATTGCAGGGTTCGGATGTTCAATGTCAGTTTTAACAACGGCTATCGCTTCTCCTTCCTTGTAACCGTTCGATAACAAACGGTCATAGCGTTCCAGCTGTTCATTTATCGGAAGGTTACGGCACGGACACGCTTTCATTTCTTCCTTTAACTGACGCCAATGGTCTGCGTCACATGTGCATACGTATGCTTCCCCCGCTTCGATCAGTTTTTTTGTTATATCGTAATACAATTCAAAGCGATCGCTTTGAATTATTGTTTGATGAACTTTAACACCAAGCCATTCAAGGTCCTCAGGTATCATATCATACGCATTTTCATCAATTTTTTCAGGATTCGTATCTTCAAATCTGTTGATCAGTTTGCCGTTATATCGTTTCACGTATTCATCATTAAGAACGGAAACACGTGAATGGCCTATGTGCAACGGGCCTGACGGCCCGGGAGCAATTCTCATCACTACGCCGTTATCAGTATTTTCAAGAGAGGGAAGTTCATAGATCCGTTCTTTCTTTTCCTTTACCATGAGATTGGGATCATAGTTCTGAAGTTCTTTGATCTGAGCTTCAAGACCGATCTTGTTCACGTCGGTAACGATGCTTTCAATTAACGGTATGATTTCAGAAGATCTGCTCCTGAATTCGGGACATTCTCCTAACACCTTTCCTACAACCGATTTAGGATTTGCTGTTCCTTTGAAGAATACGGCATTTTGTAAAGCATATTTTCTTATTACTTCCTGAACGGGATCGGACATAAGGGTGACGAACATCTGTCACGTATATATTATTTTGATTGGCATTCGTTAAAAAACACCTTGGAAAGGCAGTATTCGTTAAATATCACGGAATCAATGAAGAACCATGTCCGTAAGGAAGTTTCTTTCATCGAATACAATATGCGTAAATGAAAAAATTGATGTAAATTCTCAATACGTTACGAAATTGCTTTCCGATGACCAAAATAATACGTACCATTTTAAGAACATGAACGGCGAAGCCGTTGGTAATCTGTTCTCAACAAGATCTAAGATAGCAGAAGCGATGAAGATCGAACCATCAAAGATAGTTAAACATCTGGATGACGCCATTGCGTCACCCCGTCCTGTAAAAGTGATCGATGAACCTGAGTTCAAAAAGAATTCAATTCCCGTTGATCTTTTATCGTTACCTATGCCTAAGTACTTCCCTAAGGACGGAGGACGTTATATCACATCCGGAGTTATCGTCGCCGAATGGAATGATGTAAAGAATATCTCATTTCACAGGATGATGATCCTCGGTAAGAATAAAATTGCAGTACGTTTAGTTCCTCGTCATTTGTATACGATGTACACATCCGCAAAAGCGGCCGGAAAAGAATTAAAGATCTCAATTTGCATAGGAACACGTCCGGAAGTGTTACTGGCGTCGGCAATATCATTGGATTACGGTATCAATGAATTAGAAATTGCATCGGCAATGTGCGAATCGTCATTCAAACAGCCGCTGGAAGTAGGAAAATGTGATAACGGTCTGCTCGTACCGTCAGAAACGGATTACGTAATGGAAGGAAGGATAACATTCAGTGAAACGGACGAAGGTCCGTTCGTTGATATCACGGGAACATATGATATTGTAAGAAAACAGCCGGTAATTGAAATTGACAAGATATGGACGTGTGATAAACCAATATTCCATTTGCTTTTACCTGGCGGAAATGAACATTATCTGTTCATGGGATTACCGAGGGAACCTGTTATGTTAAAAACAGTTCGCCAAGCGGTACCGAGAACTCACGCCGTTCGTTTAACGGAAGGAGGATGTTGTTGGTTGCATGGTGTCATTTCAATAACAAAGAACAAGGAAGGCGACGGAAAGAACGCAGTAATGGCAGCATTCACGGGACATCCGTCAATGAAGCAAGTGATAATCGTTGACGAAGATGTCGATATCTTTGACGATCGCCAGGTCGAATGGGCTGTTGCGACGAGATTCCAAGGGAATCGTTTGATAACTATTGCGGATGCAGCCGGATCATCGTTAGATCCAAGCGCAGAAGGAACCACTTGGAAAGTTGGCATCGACGCAACGAGGCCGTTGAATATCGATAAGGCGGCGTTCACGAAGGCGAAACTTTGAACGCAAAGGGAACAACCCCTGTAGATAGAAGAATTTTCGTTCCGGATAATAGGCGGAGCGATGTTCCCATGCTCAATAATCGTCTCATGCACACTGATGTGTCGAAGGTATATCTGAGATAAAATTACCTAACATATACACCCAACAGATTTGTGTTTTGACGATATACTATCTCTATTTCCTTGGTGGTATTGAATCTGACAACCATTTGAAACACGCCCGTGTTCCCATCTTCGGACACCAGACAGAAAGAGTTGGCACTTAACCCCGTCGCCGTTGATGTTGGTCCAGGATTCAAATATTGAACTCTTGTTCCTCCAGTGTTCAGAATATATATGGGGATGATAAGCGTCATTACACTCACCCGATTAGCAACAGTAGATGATGTCGCGGCCAATATCATCACTTCTTTCGGGTTGGTGAGGGCAGTCATTAAGTCGTTTGTTAGTGTTACCTTCCCTATTGCAGTCGCAGAGCCCGTCCATAACGCTTTCCAGTCACGAGGAACAGCGTACATGTCAACATATTGTTTGCTCGCTGCGCTTGTGTTCGTGTTCGGTGTGGCAGGCACCGTAATATTGCCAGATGTTATCCTCTCTACAATTGCACCGGCCGTTGCAGCCGTTGCGATCTGCTGCATTGCCTGATTATTTGACGCATCTACGATATAAGCACGTTTTTGTGATCCGGATGTTATCTTTTGTAATTTATTCCCGAGTTCTGTGTTGATATTCGTGAGTTCAGTATTGACGTTCGCAGGAACATTGGCAACCTTATTCTTTTCCGATGTTGTGTAATCATTTATTGATAATCCTTTTGTGGTACCGTTACCCAATGGTATCTGATCCGCGCCGGTTGTATGTTCTGCCGCATGACCTTCAGCAGCGGCTCCCAGCGATGATCGCGTCGGATATGCAGGAAGTGTTATTCTTTTATTCGCGTCGATCTGCTGAACCGTGCCACCCACTGTGGCACCTTCTACCACATTCACTTGCGCACCGGTCGCTATTCCGTTTATTTTATTCAATATCGGTTGTGTGATATGTGCAACATTATCTGACATATGGTTGTTGATCTGCGTCTGCGGATCACTTGCAAAATTTATCTCATTTTTTACGGTACCGTTAACTTTTACGAACGTACCTGGTGAGGTCGCTATTTCCTTCGGAGATCCGTTCGGCGGTACCAACCACGTTTCACCGTTGGCCTTTGTAACTATCTTTGTTTTTGTTGCCGATGCGACAGGTAAGTTATTATCATTTCTTTTCTCAAACGAGAGGCCATCATAATCATTCCAATTTCCTTCATTCAGAGTTGCAGCACTCAAAGGAGTTCCTGCAACACTCACATTACCGTCATCCCTTACGATGTTTACAAGAATTTCTTCTTCGTTCGGGATCGGTACGTTGTTCTCATCTACTTTTATCAGTTTCTTTCTCTTAGGATATTCTGCTACTCTGTTCGTGAATTTCATGTGTATCTCCACCTTTTATTATTGAGATTTTCCGAACCTTTTGTACAAAGGTGCGGTCAACGGAGGTCAGAATATTTGCTAAGTATAACTATAATCAGTTCGGGGGCAAAATTGAAAATAACTCTCTGAATCGATTCCTGAATTGATTCATGAACTGATTATATTTATCCTATAAAACAATCTCAATCAAACATGTCATCGCCGTTAAAACCTAATGAGTTGTTTATAATGTCGATATCAGTCGGAACATTGCGGACATCATATTCCGCTTTTTACACAAAGGCGGATGTATATGGGGTCAAGAGATCCCCTTCTCTTATCCCGAGAAACAAAATGTTCCATTCTGAAATGGTAATCTTTGGTAATTTCAAGGAACAACGGCATGACATACCCGTATCCTATGCAGGAACAGGAGGCAATTATGAACAATAGTGAGAAAAAGATATTGGAGATTGTGAGAGATCACAACGAAAGAGGCGAAAAGATCTACTGGAAAAAGTTGGCGGAGATATTGAAGGGAGTTATCTCAAAACCGGGGATAAGCGAAAAGATACGTCAACTTGAGAACGACGGAAAAATTGAAGTAGAGTTCGTAACGGGCAAACAAGGCACGTTCAAGTATCTTTACATACCCGAAGTTCACGTTAAAGAGGATGACGGAGAGATATCCGGTGAATAGGTCACTGATGTTTCGGGCATACCCCTGAATTCAGGGGTTCGTTTCCGGCATCCGGATGCCGGGAACATAAATTTATTTGTTTCTTTACGGGCATAGCGATCATTTCTAAATCAATAAAAAAAGAGTTCCTACCCCAGAAGGGGTATTCCTATGTTTATTGCGCCGAATGCGCCGATAATGATGGCAA
>WQXR01000064.1 GCA_009784745.1 Methanomassiliicoccaceae archaeon
AATGTCCTTTCCGCGTATCGATATCTCCGATATCCGGAGATCGTAGCCGTTCGGTGTCAAACTTCGTTCGTTGTAATCGCTTATTCCGAGTTTTTCATTCCTCATGCGTTCCAAGATATCTTTGTCGGACAGGATGCACATGCTTCGGATATCGAGGTCATAGTATTAACGTTAACTTTTCAGAACACGTCCATGCGTCCTTTTTTGCGTGAAAGTTTTTCGAAGAAGCGGAACGCCAAGTACGATAATATGATGAATATCATTCCGAGAACGATCATCATCATTATCGGCGATGCAAGTTCTGTGACGGTACATCCGTTCACTGCGTCGCGTGTCGCTTGGACCGCATAGGTAAGCGGATGGCAGTACGCGATCGTCTGCGCCCAACCTGGAAGAACGCTTACCGGAAAATTCACACCGCAAAGCACCAGACCCACGTACGTCGCCACATTGGCGATTATTGCTGACGTCCTCATGTATATCCCGATGCTTCCGATCATCATGCTTATGCCGCCGATGGAGAATGCTGTCAGCAATATCACAACGAGCACTGAAAGTAAGTTCACAGATGCCATACTGACGCCGAACACGAACGTTGCGAATGCCAATGAAACGGCTATGGAAATAAAACCGGCGAATATGCTGAATAATGACATTCCTAAAAATATTGAGAACAGACCGGAAGGCGATATCGCGAGCGGGGTCATTGTGCCTATATGCTTCTGTACTCCAGGTATCCCGGATACTGCATAGATCGTCGTCATTCCGATGGATTGTACCGCATTACCGATAACAACAAAATCCTGATCTGCGTTGGCAACACCGGCTATCATGTAGAAGAAGAACATCGCAAATACGGAAGGAACAATTATCTGAAGGAGCCATAACGAAGGCCGTATCGTTGTGAACGTATCATGTATGGACAGGATGCATGATGCCTTGATGACCCTCACCCTTTCAGAAACGAACGTCATCAGTACCTCACCAACGTTCCGCTGTTGCGTATATTGCGTTCGATCACTCCGAACAAGATGTATGCGGCCGCAATGTAAATGACCATTAACAGTATCATGACGGCAACGTCGAAGTAAATGCCGAATGCCGTTATGCTCTCATGACCGGCAACGGCAGCAGTTTTCATCGCATCCACGCCCCATGAGGGTGCCAGTATGTACGATATCGGCTCAAGTTTTCCGAGGACGCTTATCGGAAAGAGTGCACCGGAGAACACGTATATCGGAAATTCCAGTATCGTCATCACAACGAACGACGCCCTCGTAAGGACGAAAAGCGCTGATAACATCAAACCGATCGACGCAAGCGAGAATAACGTCAAAGCAAGCATCGGAAAGAAGAACAGCGGTTCCGAGACGCTCACACCTACGCCGAATATCAGTTCCGCGAAGATGAACACAAGTATCGCATTCAGCAGTCCTATCAGCGCGTTCCATATCGAACGTCCCGTGATGACGTCTATCAGATGCGTAGGGGTCATCATTATCGGTTCTATCGTTCCGTTGTACCTGTCGTACGTTATCGTAAAACCGGATGCAAATAACATATTGCCCCACATTCCGAGGACTCCGCCTCCCAATACTGCGGTCAGAACGATCGGGCTGTCAAGTTCCCCGCCGCCGCTGTACATGTACAGCGCAACAACGGTGAACATGAACGGAGCTATGATCGATGGTATTATCCATTGCGGATCGGCAAGGAACTGTATGCCTTGCTGTCTGAACGACGATGTTACCGCTTTAATGTTCATCGGAGCCCACCAATGATAAGTAAATATCCTCAAGCGTCGGTTCGTCGTAGCCTATCTTCCTTATCCCGTATCCGGAGAAAAGGGAATCGAATTCGGAAAGTACATCCGTATCGTCTTTCAGTTGAACTCTGGTGCAATATCTTCCGGCGATGCGTTCTGTATTGATGTGAACGAATCGGCGTTCCGTCAAAAGTTTTGAAACTGTATCATGAGGATCATCGCTCGTTACGATCTCAATGATATTCGTATCCGATACCATTTGTTTCAGTTCGGCGACCGTACCGTATCCGACGTTCCGCCCGTCGGATATTATCATTATGCGGTCGCAAAGCTCCTCCGCTTCGTACATATAATGCGTGGTAAGCATGATCGTCGTCCCCGAATCGGCAAGTTGTCTGACCAATGATCGTACGTCCCTTGCTATTTCGGGATCAAGACCTATCGTCGGTTCGTCCAGGAAAAGGATCTGCGGATCGTTCACCAATGCTCTCGCAATGTGCATCCTCTGTTTCATACCGCGTGAGTAATCCTCAACTTTGATATCTGCGGCATCCGTTAATTTCACGATCTCAAGCAATTTCTCTATGAGAGCATCCTGTTTGTTCCCGTCAATGTTGTAAAGGTTGGAAAAGAATCTGAGATTCTGTCTTCCGGTAAGTCTGTAGTATAATCCTCTTTCTCCTCCGGATACAAGATTTATCATTTCGCGTATCCTCTTTTCATCACCGCCGGAGGTGTCCATCCCGAATATCTTTGCGCTTCCGGAAGTGGGTATCAGCAAAGTGGAAAGCATCTTTATTGTTGTCGTTTTTCCGGCACCGTTCGGACCGAGCAGACCGAATATCTCGCCTTTTCTCACATGGAATGATACGTCATTCACCGCTACCTTTTCCGGAAGTTTAGATCTTCGGGTCGGTTTGAAGACCTTTGTGAGACCTTCGACGACGATCGGATATTCATGTTCTGCGGTCATCGGAACAGGATGCACGAGCAGGATAAAAAGCAGTACTAAGGTCGTTGGACATATGGTTGGATGAATAATCCAAAGTAATATATATCGAAGCGGTCATAGCAGTAGTTGGATGTATAATCCAATGTACATATGAGGCGATGAAATGGGCGTTAATTTGATTCCTTTCCTGCTCGCAGGATTACTGGTCGGTGCCGCGGCCGGTGTCGGAGTAGGATTTATTGTTTGGGACGGGTCCGGATACGATGACGGATACGGCGATGGTGCGAAAGACGGTTACACTGACGGTTATACTGATGGCGGAAAAGCCACGAACACGACCAGTCCTGCATATCTTAAGGGAAAAGAAGTCGGAGACGCAGAAGGATATGACAGAGGATATGACAAGGGATATGATGACGGATTCGACACCGATGCATACGAATCAGGATTCGATGACGGATATGATGATGGTGTGGCTGACGCCACCCGTAAATCATCGGTGAAATTCCTGATACAGGACGGCGACGGCGTATGGTTCTGGGTAGCAGGTTCCGGTATCACTGTACGTGACGCATTTGAAGATGCCTCGGAAGTATATGATATTCCGTTCACATTAGGTAGCAATTCCAATATTCTGACATTATACGGAATAGCAGCATCCGGCGGAGACAGCTGGATAATGCTCTTCTGGGACGAGACAGATGAAGAATGGTGCGCCGCCGGAACAACAATGAAGAACACCAAGGCAGCGGACCAGGAGTTCGTATGTCTGATCTATGCAGGAGACACGTATGATGTTGTATGCGGCGCAGATGACGCTGTTGTACTTGATGTTGATGTGGAACAATACGACATAAAGTTCTTGATACAGTCGCCGTCAGGCATGTACTTCAAGATAGGAGCGGATGAAGATTATGCGGAAACAGCATTGGCAGCAGCATTTGAAAAATATGGATTCGATTGCGAAATGTCATGGGGCTGGATAACATATCTTTTCAACGAAGATCTGGTAACGATACCTGTCGGTGATGATTGGGCCTATTGGGTACAGTTCACGTATAACAGTTCCCCTCCTGCCGGTTGGGAAATGACAAAAACAGGACTTGACGGCATTACCGCTTCGGAGCTGGATGGCGCGTATATAGGTATCTCGTTCGGACTTTACGGCATACCGCCATCGGTCTCACCGTACGGCGAGAAGAGTTTCAGCATCATTTGGGACGATCTCGGTAACGACTTTATGTGGGAAACCACAATAGAAGCGTCCGGTGCGGAAGTATTCGGAAAAGTGTCCGTGATAGACGGTAACGACTTCTCGTTCACAGTTAACACAACAAAAGAGAATCTCAGCGATACTGAGCTTACGGTAGAATATTCCTTCGACGGCGGTCTGACGTACACGATCTTGTTGCCATATGATGACGTCGGTGGACTGTTGTACTATTACAAGATAGAGTGCGTGACGTGCGACGTACACATCAGCGTGAAATACACCGGAAATGTGGACAAAGTGTTTGACGTCAATGTTACGCCTCCGTGGGATGACTATAACCCCGCTCCGAGTTACTTACTGAACACCGGAGCAGGCATAGGGTATTCAATAGGGCAGGTAGCATACTCCAATAATGCATGGTGGGAGGATGCAGACGATTCTGACGTAAAGTTTACGGGCAAGTTCGTAAAGGACGATGAATATATCCTGTACGTTCAGTTGGTCACAGGATATCTGTCGTTCACCGCCGATACATCCTATGACGTAAGCGTGGGCATAGATAACGAGCCCGGTTACCAAGATTCCGGTATCATTTTTGATCCGGACAGCGGTAAGATATTACTGTGGTACAAGTTCGTTTGCGTGGATGCGCCGTAAACCAATTAAATAAAATACCGCCGGCCTTTTTTCCGGCGGTAAACACTTTACAAGAGCAGAGAGATCAATATGAACAGGACGAAGGTGTATGCATCGATCGCAATAGTGGTATTCGCAACGATGGCCACAGCCCTCGTCGGGGGAAGCACATACGCATTCACGGACAGCGGGAACGGAATAATCATTGATTTCGGTGACCGTGACGCAGTGTGGACATCCTTAGATGTCAAAGAATATCCGGACGCGGCATCAGCCTTAGGTTATGCATGTTCACCACCTGTGCACGGATTCGAATTGAAATTATTGGATGGTGCTGTATCTTCGATAAAAGGACTACCTACGCCGCCGTCAAAAAGTACATGGTCCCTTTGGGTGGTCCAAAAAGGAGGTTTGAAGTGGAATACGGTCGATTCAGATCCGACCTCCGTAATGGTTTCCGAATATTCAGCGGTCGCATGGGCGCTTTGCGCTCCGGGCGAAGGGCCATCTGTCCAAGGCGTGGATCAGACGGGTGTCAATTATTGGAGTTACAAGAGTGCGAACAAGGTCGTGACACTTTCCCCATCTGTTACTGAAACGGTCTGTGCGATCGGCGGGTCCAATACGATAATAGGTGTGGATGAGTACAGTAATTATCCTGACAGTGTTGCAAAAGGGAAAGCCTCCGGACGTATAAAGACCACAGGCGGGTATACAAATCCGAATTTTGAAACGATACTGAAATTGGATCCTGACATTGTGATCTGTGACGGGAGTCAAGCATCCCATAGGATCGTTGCGGCAAAATTAAGGAATGTGGGTGTGAATGCCGTTGTTCTCTACGCAGGGGAAGCATTGGAGACCTTGTATGACAACATATACATCACAGGTACGGCGGTAGGATTCTACGAGGGGAAATCATCAGTTATCAATAATATCAAGAAAGGCATAGATCAGGTGGTCTCAGATATATGCATCCCCGGTCTGGCGGGTCAGAACTTATTGTTCTCCCTTTCGGCGGTCAAGTCACCATGGGTGGCCGGGGGGGACACATACATAAATGACATATCCGAGACGTTATTCGGCGTCAACGTATTCAATGGTCTGAAAGGATGGACAATGGTCAACTCCGAAATGATAGTCAAGGCATCTCCGGAAGTGATAATCGTTGTATCAGAAGGATCGAACGCAACGGAAGCGGATTATCTGAGATTGATAGGTCAAATAAGCGAAGGATGGGAATATATCGATGCGGAGATATACATGATATGCGGGTCGGCCGCCGATCTTGTATCAAGACCGGGTCCGAGACTGGCACAAGTGACGGAGTTGTTCGCCATGATACTGTATGATCCGGCAGGGCTACCGTACTACATCGGCAGTGAATACACAAGTTATCTGACGATAACAAAAACTTTAGGGTTCAATCTGTAGGAAGACACAATATGCGCAAGTACCTTCTGATAATGGCAACGGTCGTAACAATGATCATGATGGCATCACCGTTAGCATCAGGTATCAACTTAGGGGCTCCGGGTGATACAGAGGTGCTGTTCGATATGGGCAACGGTGAGACATATTGGTCACAGTCGCCCATGGCAACATATGGCAGCATATCATCGGACGCGGCGGATAATGCAGGTTTCAGCAGATATTCATTCGTTTCGCCCGTATCAATAAACGATGTATCAACATATACGGTCAAGACAAAGAACTACATAGAACTCCCTTCTGTATCCAGATATGAATGGAGCACAGATGTGTTCGTAGGACGTCCGATCTCCACTGCATCCGATGTCGTTTGCGAATGGAGACTTTACGGCTGGGATACATCAGGGGCAAGGTCAAAATGGGTTCCGATAGCGTTCGTTTCCGGCGACCCATGCGGATATTCTGCGATCGCATGGGGTTTCTACCCCAATTCAGATACGGTTCCCGTGGCAACACCCGATCATAAAAGGTCGTGGACAATGGCAAGGGGCGATTCTCATTCATCAGGTCAGATGGTATCCGAACCGGCAGAGGCAGATCAGGAGATCGAATTGAAATGGCACCACACTTACGGAGAAGGTAATTTCGTATGCCCGAGCGTTCTGATCGCCGGTGACTATGCGTACGTGGTGGCAGGCGGAGGGCCCGATCCCATCGATCCTTTGCCGGCAGTGTATTGTTACGATAGGTTTACGGGAAATGAGATATGGAAGAAAATATTTCAAAGGGGAGCAGGATATGAGACCGCGACACCTCTGATAGTCGGAGATTTTATCTACATCCCGACGACGCACGGCGAGGTATTCAAATTGGATCGGTACACAG
>WQXR01000065.1 GCA_009784745.1 Methanomassiliicoccaceae archaeon
ACAATACATCAACTGTGACGTTAAAGCGGATGCTGAAATGACGAAATTCTTTGAGATGTGGAAAGAGCACATAATGAATGAAGTTCGTGCGGGAAAGATGATATTCACCGATTCGCCGATGGGTGATGACGTAAGATCATGGGACGTTCAGGGCAAAGATATAATGATAGGCATAAGTTCCGCAGACATCTGAACAAACCTTTTTTCCATATTCCTTTTTATCTGTTAATTCTTTTCAAGGTACGTGAGATGCGATATCTGTCAGCATGAAGCGATAACGTACATACGGTACAACGGTATGCATCTCTGTTCGGAACATTTCATGAAATTCGTTGAAAAACGTGTTAAAAAAGAGATACGCAGACAAGTGAACCTTCATTCCAGAGATATAGTTGCGGTAGCGGTCTCCGGAGGAAAGGACAGTATGATCACTTTGCACCTTTTGAATTCGATACTGGGAGAACGCCGTGACATAGAGATACAATGCATAACCGTCGATGAAGGAATAAACGGTTACAGGCCGGAAAGCATCGGGATAGTTAAGAAATACTGCGAGAATTTGGGAATAAAGTACAATCAGGTATCATTTTCAGAAAGATTCGGTCTGACAATGGATGATGTTGTCATTTCGTCAGGTGATAACGGCCCCTGCACATATTGCGGCGTGTTCCGCAGAAATGCAATGAATGATGTTGCAAGGAAGATCGGAGCGACGTATCTGGCCACAGGTCTTAATTTAGATGATACCGCACAATCGATAATGATGAACTTTGCAAGAGGCGACGTGGAACGTTTGATGAGGCTCGGCCCGCATAAAAGAGTGCAACCGGATCTCATACCTCGTATACAGCCGCTGAGGATGATACCCGAGAAGGAATCACTGCTGTATGCGATAGTTGCAGGTATACCGTATCACGACGGTGTGTGCCCTTATTCCGGCGAAGCATTAAGGAATCAGTTCAGATCGGTGATAAACGAACTGGAAACGCGTTCTCCGGGTACGAGGCACAGTATCATATCGTCATACGATCAGATGCTTCCGTCGCTTATCAAAGATATGAAGCCTTCAAAACTCAGTAAATGCGAATGCGGCGAACCGACCCTGGGAAAAGAATGCAAAGCATGTGAGCTCATAGGTATCTTATCAAAAAAACAGGTCAAAGATCTCTGAACGGAACAAGATCGCAGCATCCGCATTCGAAGCACATGGTCTTGAATGTATGTGTGGTGAGGTTAAATTCCTTAAGCACATTCTTTTGCAAATGTGCCAGATGTATCATTCTTTCTTTTTCTATATAGCATTCTATACCTACAGAAACCATATTTTTTCGGTTGATGTCATTCATTCTCACTGCCCTCAGGGTGGGAACGCATCCTATGGCCGCGAGCATTCTCATGCATTCCTCAAGATCATCGTCCGTCTCACCCATTCCGAATATCAGGTTCGTTGTTACTTTTCCGATGCCGAATATCTTTACCGATGCGGATATCATTTTCAGGATGCTCGAATGGTCGAGTTCCGGACAAACTTTCATAAAAATATCCTTCCTCGGTGTTTCAAGATTTATCTTCATCTCATTTGCGCCGGCATCCTTCAATGCTCTGATCTGTTCCTCGGAATCAACATAAGGTTCAACGCCTATCGGGATGTCCGGAAATTCACTGCGTATCTTTCTGACGCAAGACGCCATCCTCTCCACAGTTCCTGCAACGTTTCCGACGACACCGGATGTCAATGCAACGGATACGACCTTCTGTTCATTCATCGCGCTGCGTATCATCTCCACGATACGTTCATCGGTAAGCGACGCGGTCGCATCGCCTTTGAGCAAGGGTGAAGTACAGAACTTGCAATTATAGATGCATCTTTGATCTAAGTTGAAGAACGCCTGTTCCGGAGAATGGAAGACCACAGGTCTTATCTCAACTGCGTCTAGGAATAGAATTCCGTTATGAGTGAGCGACAACTTTCCGTTCTTCTCGATAAGTTCGAATTCACCGGAATCGTATGATATCCCTTTCTTCACACGCATTCCGCCGAATGAAAAAACAGCAGAACGCTTCCCTGCGCCCGGACCTGCGGTGGAACGGGATATGCGATACGGCATTCTGTATCCTTTTGGCAGAAGTACGTCACCGCCGAGTATCAATTCGGCCTTCTTTCCTACGAGATCTTCTTCCATTTGGCGCCTTCCGCTGTGTCCTCGATCTTTATACCTGCGCCTGCCAATCGGTCACGTATCATGTCGGCGAGATCGAACAATTTACGCTTTCTCAGTTCTGAACGTATCTCGATCATAACTTTCATGACGGCATCTAATGAATCATCCGCTGCCGAATCATCGGGAAGAATGCCGAATATAGTATCGATCTCCTTCAACAGTGCTATCGTTCCCTCTGCACCTTTTTTGCTCAATGAACGATCCGCCATCATCCTGTTGGTATCTCTGACCATCTGAAATACGGCACTTATCGCTCCGCGCGTGTTGAAATCGTCATTCATGTTATCAATGAATTCTTTTTTCGTCTTTGTCAGAACATCAGCGATATCGTTGACGCCTTTCGCATCCTTTGCGTATGATACGAGCTCGCTGTAATTGTTCCAAAGTCTTTTCAGACTCACTGATGCCTCTTCCATTGCATCTTCGCCGTATACCAGCGGACCTCTGTAATGTGTGTTCAGGAAATAGTATCTGATCGTCTGTTTATCGTAGCGCGCCGTCACATCCTTCACTCTGAAGAAGTTGCCCAATGATTTGGACATCTTTTCACCTTTGACCTGAAGCATACCGTTATGCATCCAATAATTGGCAAGAGGGCTGCCTGTGACCGCTTCGGTCTGCAATATCTCGTTCTCGTGGTGAGGGAATATCAGATCATTGCCGCCGCCGTGTATATCTATCACATCACCCAAATGGCGGCGTATCATCGCCGAACATTCGATATGCCATCCGGGTCTTCCTTTGCCCCAAGGTGAATCCCATGATACTTCGTTGGGCTTAGCAGCCTTCCAAACGGCAAAATCCATAGGATTCCTTTTTTGCTCATCCATCGCGATGCGTCCGGAGGATTCCATGTTCTCAAGCCTTTGATTGGTAAGCCTTCCGTAGTTCTCTACTTTGTCAACGGAGAAATAAACGCTGCCGTCCTCCGTAGGATATCCGAATCCTGCGCTGATTATATCTTCTATCATTCGGATGATGTCGCCCATGCTCTCGCTTGCCTTCGGATAAATATTTGCACGACCAACTCCAATTGTGCCAGCCTCTTCAAAATAGCGGTCTATATATCTTGCTGAAAGTTTTAGCGGATCTATGTTTTCCTCATTCGCTCTGTTAATGATCTTGTCATCGACATCGGTGAAGTTCGTTACGTGCTTAACATCATATCCTATGTATCTCAGATACTTTGCGACCATATCAAAAACGATCATGCTTCTCGCGTGACCCATGTGGATGTCATCATAAACAGTGACACCGCACACATACATTCTGACCTTATCCTTCTCGATCGGCTTGAATTCTTCCTTCTTGTCTGTCAGCGTGTTGTAGATTAAGACCGTCATATGAACACATCATGATTAGGTATGCAATATAAAGGGTTTCTATTTCTTCTTTTTCAACGAATCTATCTCTTTTCTGAGTTTTGATATCTCGGATTCCATCGATATCAGCGCATCTCTCACAGGATCGGGTATATCGCTGTGATCAAGATCTTGGCCGACCTTCAGTCCGCCCAATCTGACCACCCTTCCTGGAACGCCGACTACCGTTGAATTATCGGGAACATCATCAAGAACGACGGAGTTCGCACCTATCCTCACGTTATTTCCTATTTTTATGTTGCCCAATATGGTGGCGTTAGCGCCGATGACAACGTGATTCCCAATGGTCGGATGCCTTTTTCCTTTGCTTGACGATACCCCGCCCAGCGTAACGCCTTGGTATATCGACACGTGATCTCCTATCTCCGCGGTCTCACCTATGACAACACCTGTTGCATGGTCAATGAAGAAGTCCTCACCTATCTTTGCCGCCGGATGGATATCCGCGCCTACGAGTCTATGTGCTTCGTAATTCAATGCTCTCGCATCCGAACGGTTGTCGCTCATCCAGAGTTCATGACTCTGCCTGTATAACGCTACCGCGTGCAGTCCTGCGTGATAATCTAAAGCATCCTTTTCATTGATTATCGCAGGATCCCGTTTGAGAACGGTCTCCAGATCTTCGCGGCGTATCTTCATGGTCATTGTAACACCTTGTCGTATATTCCCATGCTCATATACCTTTCCCCGCTGTCAGCGATCAATGTAACGATCTTTTTCCCCTTTCCAAGCCTTTCTGCAATGTTCATCGCAGCGTGGACATTCGCTCCCGATGATATGCCGGCAAGAATTCCCTCCTCGGAAGCCAGACGTTTTGCGGTCAAAATCGCATCATCACTTTTTACCGTTACGATCTCATCAACATATTCCATGTTCAGATTCTCAGGCACAAAATCGGCGCCGATACCTTGTATCTTATGCTTTCCGTGAGTCCCCGAGGTCAGCAAAGGGCTCTCGGACGGTTCTACACCTATTACTCTGACGCCGGAGGAGAAGTTCCTCATTCCCATGCCTATTCCCGTTATGGTACCTCCGGATCCGATCCCTGCGACCACTGCATCCACATCCGGAACATCCAGAAGGATCTCTCTCGCAGTCCCTATGTAGTGAGCCATGACATTCGCGGGATTGGTGAACTGGCTGGGCATGAATGCTTTACCTTTTGCAACGATCTCCTTTGCCTTTTTCACAGCTCCCGACATACCTTCTGAACCTGGCGTAGTAACAACTTCAGCGCCGTACGCCTGCATAAGCCGTATACGTTCAACACTCATGGAATCAGGCATTACTATGATCGCCTTGTACCCGAGAACGGCAGCGGTCATCGCCAATCCTATTCCTGTATTCCCTGATGTAGGCTCAACGATGCTGTAACCCTTTTTCAAAAGCCCTCTGGATACGGCATCGCGTATCATATTTATTGATGCACGGTCCTTCACTGAACCGGAGGGGTTAAGATATTCCAGTTTTACGTAAACGTCAGCGGCACCCTCCGGTACCATTCTGTTAAGTTTTACCATCGGCGTATCGCCGATGGTCCCTAGTATGTTATCATAACGCATAATGCTACCGTATTACAATGAAAATGTAAATCTTTTCTCGTAAAAATTGAGAAAGAAGGGGTTTATTTTCACATCATCAGGCCGGCAGCCCTTAATTCGGCTGCGATCTTATCAACGGCACGCACAACATCCCCCGGTACTTTTGCACCCGTGCATACCATTTTGCCTGATCCGAACAGAAGAACAACGACCTTAGGATCATCCAATCTGTAGACAAGTCCCGGGAACTGTTCCGGCTCATATTCTACCTTTTCTAAGCCTAAGGTTATTGCTACCGTATTGAGATTTATCTCCTGTTCGAGATCCGATGAGGCTACGATATTCTGTACCTCTATGTTCGGTTCGATGCTGATATGTATGTTCGCTTTTTCAAGGTCTTTAGCAACTTTTCCTATCGCAACTTTGACGTCGTCAAGGCTCTTCGCACCGGTGCATACGACCTTTCCGCTCCTGAATAAAAGCGTCGCAGTTTTTGGTTCCTTCAACCTGTAAACAAGTCCCGGGAACTGTTGAGGGTTGTATTCTGCACCGTCTAACGCGAGCTCAATTGCATTGAGATCTAGCTCTTGTCCGAGCGACGTAGACGCGACAACATTCTCTATATTCATGTTTGCCATCGATTCACCTTGGCCGTCTGTATTTAAACCCTATTTAAATAACTTTCGATTTAACGCCGTTATGTGGATTTTTGACCACTTTTTTATATTTTTTGAATTTTATGCGATTTTTGGTAAAAAATGCAAAAAACGATGAAAAATGAAAAAGTCATTTTTAGGTCAAAAACCTTAATTATAACATACCAAAATTTTGGTTGATTGGTTCGGTCTCAAAAATTTTAACATCCGAAAAACCCTTCTTTTATACATCTGATATTTAAAAGATACTCCAATATGCCGAATTTTATTGGTGTATATGGGAACTGAAAAACACGATCTCAAATGTGTACGTAAACAGTTCGAAGAAAATTGAGAATGGGGTCGGGAGGGAGATTTGAACACCCGTATGCGGATCTGCAGTCCGCCGCAGAGCCTCTATGCTATCCCGACGTGATTGCGTCAATCTTTAGTATCATATTTCAACTTTCCGCAATCGCACTCTTCATTTTCGCGAACGGCACGGCAAGAATAATAACCAATACGTCTATGGCGAAGCGATATGCATTGCAAGGATGTTTCCGTAAGGGATGTAGACGTTGCGCTCAATGGATCGAATATCAAAGCATTGATGTCAAATTGGACCGCATACGTGAGAGCAGAATATCTTATACTCCGCAACGGGAACGATCATGCGGTCGTGAGATTGAAGAAGGGTAACGGCCTTGAACTTTTCAAAAAGGTCGTAGATCATGAGATAATCTCTTTGC
Source organism: Methanomassiliicoccaceae archaeon (assembly GCA_009784745.1). Taxonomy (GTDB): domain Archaea; phylum Thermoplasmatota; class Thermoplasmata; order Methanomassiliicoccales; family Methanomethylophilaceae; genus Methanomicula. The sequence continues at coordinate 6,530 of WQXR01000065.1, forward strand.
CCGAGGATACGGTGTTCTTAGACGATCCCGATGCGGATGTAATAAACACCCCTGCTTTAGCAAATATACAGCAAAGATACCCCGAAAAAACGGTAATTATCAAAGGAATGTTCTCTCATATGAATTTTATCAAGGATGTGGCACCTGTTAGACTTAACGTCATTGACAATATTCCGCCGGCGCCCTCGAAGTTAGGTGTCCTTGTGAGGGCAGCACTATCCACAGGTTTTATCGAACATCCGATCGTGGTGAATGATATTATCATAGACATGTCGGAAAAGGTTGAA
>WQXR01000066.1 GCA_009784745.1 Methanomassiliicoccaceae archaeon
ATTCCACTTCAACTCCCAATTCATCCTTAACGACAACCTTCAGATACTGGCCGTCAACGTCTATCTCCAATTTACTTGCTTCCGGTCTGTCCGGATCGGGAGACCATATCCTTCTTATCTCGTCCGTTAATCTGATGCTTGCTGCGTTCAGTCTGTATTTACGATCGTCCAGACGATCCATGTACTCTCTCATCTCATCCTGTGTTTCAACATTGGCTTTGCTTATCTCTCCCGTGAATGATAATTCCTTGGCGGTGAATCCTAAGAACTTGAGGAAACATTTGTTCCCGTAGTCGTAAGCGGGATCCTCTACGAGTCCTTTCTCGATACGTTCGGCCATCTTTCCCAGATGTATCGTCGGCCGAACTTTCAGATAATTGCTGTAAAGAACGAACTTCGGTAAAAGAGAATGACATATGCTTAATGACCTCTCATTCTGTTCTACGTTCGCGAGGATATTTTTCAGTTTCTTGTATCTTTCTTCCTCGGCTCCGCCTTCGTCCACGTACATTAGGTTCTCTTTCATCCATGATATCAGCCTTTTTGATATCGCTCCGTCGATGACGTCGCCTTCTCCTAATAATCCGAGTATGTCCAATAATCCGTTGCTCGGTATGTCTTCGTCTGACGCGGACGGATTCTCCTTCCTGAAATTCATGTCCATGTGAGAACTGAATCGATCAAGATCATCCTCAACATCGGTGAACACCAATTGTTTCGGACCTCCGTCCATCCGATGCCAGCTTGAATTGTCCAATCGTCTTCCTACTACGTATACGGCATTCTCAAATCCCGGAGGAAATAAAGCAACATCCTGCGGTTCCAAAGAGAAGTGACATTCCACTACTGTGAACGCTGACGGATCAATGCCGCCTCTTGCTATGTCCCTGTCGTAATCAGAACGCGGATAATCCCTTAACGGATCGAACGGTATCACCCCCGACGGAGGATTCAGGCGCTGGAGCGCCTGAAATATCGCTGTCTTTCCTGATTCGTTCGGACCGACGAATATCGTCTTTGTTCTTTCGACATCGAAATATCCTGTGTCCTTTATGCTCTTATATCCTTTGATCCTAGCCTTGATAAGCCTCATCTGAATGCATCCCCGCATTGATTTTATTGCTTTAGGTATATAATGTGCGTTTATAAAGGGTTGCTGATGTCCGCCGCCGTTCGAGACGGCGAACATCATTGAAGTTTTTTCTGCTGGTGTTATTCGTCCAGCATGAATCTTCTCTTTTGTTTTATTTCCGCTATTTGTTCCTTTTCCACCTGAGCTATGCTCTTATCTGGTGTAGGAAGATCCTCAGGCATCGTTCCTCCGATGTCCTTTATCGCATTGCGCACCTTGCACCCGACCTCGTGGTGAACGACATTCGCATCCGCAGCGTTGTCAACGGCATCGTGTTTAAGTCTCTCTTCCGTTTGTGTTATACGGAAAAGATTGGCTCCGAGTTCGGTACCGCCCATGAAATCCAATATCTTATCGCGAACTCCGAGACCTTTTTTCTTATGGATGTCTTTCATGGTAAGTCCGCCGTACAGTCCCATGTAACCGCAATCCTGGAAATGTGCGAACTCTTTTCCGGTTATCACTCCGGCATCACGAGCCGCTTCCGCAAGTAAAAGATTCCATTGTTTGACCTCACCGCGTATCACCAGCCGCCGGCGGTCCTCGCTGAGTTGGTTGAACCTGTCCGCTACTTCTTGTCTGTACGTCTGTATCGCAAAATACGTCTGCCCGAGAGCGATCACTTCTTTCCTCGGATCGCCGTTCTGGACTATCAGATAACATGCGTAACGAGACAGTTCATAGTCTTCTATGGACTTCGTTGTTGCTCCTGCACTCACGATTTTGTCGACGTCAACAAAATCGTAAATTGTGTTGCGACCGCTGTTACTGCATGCGATCATTGCTTTGTCTATTACCTTTGAAAAGTTTCTCCATTCCGTATATCCCAGGACGGGCGCAAGCTCGCGCGCGGACCAGTGCTCACTACCGTCGTCGCGTGTGCGCTTGATGTTCTCGAACTGTTCGTATTCCGGTGCCTCTAACTTTGTCATATTCTTTTGACCTCCATCCTATCTAAGATATGCAGCAGTTCTCGCCTCCGGTATTGAACTTTTATCTTTATTTTGAGATTGTTGTTGGTTCTGTAATTCTTTGAGATCGTTGTTAGTTCCGTAATTCTTTGTGTGTATTGTTTCCGTTCTCTCAGAGTAACTTACCTACTGCAAAACCGCATGTCCATGCAACTATTTAGCCGTTTGTTGCTCCTCTGGAAATGCCCGTGTATTTTTACTTCCCGGACGTGCACACAGCCGTCGCGCCCTATAATAAACAACATGAAAACTTTAAATACAGTATCCTCTTTGCTCGTTCGGTATACTATGGCACTTTGGCAGGGCAAATCCAGGAGAAAACCTACGGGCGGTAGGCTCATCTCCAATAAAAGCAAGAGAAAATTCGAGATAGGTACTGAGAAACAGTTCACCAAGGTAGGGGAGCAGAGCCTCAAGAGATACCGCACCACAGGCGGTAACACGAAGATAAGGATGCTTTCCGCGGAATACGCGAATGTTCTCGACAAAAAGACGAACAAGGTCACGAAAGTAAAGATACTCGGCGTCAAGATCAACCCTGCAGATCCCAACTACGTTCAGCGCAGTCTCATTAACAGAGGAGCAACGATAAGAACTGATCTAGGAGATGCCGTAATAACGTCGAGACCGGGACAGGACGGAGCGGTGAACGCCGTTCTCGTTGAATGATATTATATCCGTTCACTCCTTTCGTGGTACAATGACGTATGACAAGGACAACGCAATTGTGCTGTGGCCCGAGTATTTTGAATCGGATCGAAAACGGTCCGAAGGCCGCAGAGTTCCGAAGGAACTTTCTGTTAAAGAACCGAGTTTGGATATAATTGCAAAGGCCGCGGCCATACTCGATCTTGAATACGAGATATTCGAGAACGCCGCATATCCGGGAAACTGGTGCGCAAAGAAGGGGTGCGTACGCGTTGAGAAAGGAAAGATAAAGAAATCTGAACTTCTTGCCAAGGTAGGTCAGTGTCTCGTTGATAACCAATGATGCTTCGGCACATGACGAAGCACACACCTTTTAATTATAACCTCTCCGATTATCAGGCATGATATCTCCCTTGGAGTCCAGAATATTGGACATGAACTGCGAGGCGCTGGGCATAACCATCGACACGCTTATGGAGAGTGCGGGTGCGGCACTTGCTGATGTTGTAACAAAAGAATACAGCGGAAAGAAGATCCTTATCGCTGTAGGAGCAGGTAACAACGGCGGCGACGGGATGGCCTGCGCCAAACATTTGGGAAAGAAAGCGACAGTTGCGCTTATCTATCCACCCGATATGATAAAAAGAGAACAGGCAAGACGCCAATTCGAGAATCTGGAACGGAAGCATGTGATGTTCTCCGATGTTTCCTTGGATCAGTATGAATTGATAGTTGACTGCGGTCTCGGCGTAGGTGCAAGACCCCCTCTGGATCCTGCGATGAGGGAATACGTCAAAAGATTAAGATCATTCAAAGGGAAGATAATCTCCGCCGATGTTCCCACAGGATTGGGGATGAAGGATGCGGTCGTTCCGCACATTACCGTTACGTTCCATGCAGAGAAAGAGGGAATGAACAAGGATAACAGCGGCAAAATAATCGTTGCGGATATCGGGATACCGAACGAGGCGATACATGCTGTCGGCCCTGGTAATATGCTGATATATCCGGTCCCGAGAGAGGATTCGCATAAGGGAGAGAACGGAAGATTACTGATAATCGGCGGCGGACCTTATTTCGGCGCTCCTGCCATGGCAGCGATGGCTGCTCTGCGCGTAGGCGCAGATATCGTGAGGATCGCAACACCTAAACGATGTTTTGTCCCGATCTCGTCAATAACGCCGTTGTTCATAATGCATCAGATGTCTGATGAAATAATAGAAGAGAAGGACGTCAAAGGTCTTTTGGAAATAACGAAGAATGTTGATGCCGTCCTCATCGGTCCGGGATTGGGGACCGATGAAGAGACGATGACCGCGGTCAGGGAATTTGCATTGAGGTGCGATAAACCTTTGATCGTCGATGCCGACGGTATCACCGCAACAGCATCTATGGCGGTATTTCCGGATGATGTTCTTATAACGCCGCATAAAGGCGAGTTCGAAAGATTTTCCGGTTTCGCGTTGGCAAGTTGCGATCTTATGTCAATATCTAAGAAACGGAATGTTGCGATACTGCTGAAAGGCGTTACTGACGTCATCGTACACAATGACAGAAAAAAGATCAATAATACCGGAACGGCGGCAATGACACACGGCGGCACTGGAGATGTTCTTTCCGGCATTGTGGCAGGACTTGTGTCAAAAGGCATGAACATGTTCGACGCCGCCTGTTTAGGCGCCTATATCAACGGATCGGCCGGCGAGATGGCGTTCGATGAAAAATCATACGGGCTTGTCGCAACTGACGTAATTGAAACAATACCGAAGATACTGAAGCGCGACCTGAAATGATATGACATCCATCCAACCGATATGCGGACATCCTGCGTTGCGCGTTGATGATTCAATTGTCATTGCAGATCTGCACATAGGTGTGGAAAGCCATTTGGGAAGCAAAGGATTCCATATTCCTTCGAGAACGGCGATCATGCGCGATGACATCCTGAAAATTGCTGATGATGCTTCGCGACTCATCATATTGGGTGATGTAAAAGATTCCGTACCCGGATCAACGAAACAGGAATATCGTGAAATTCCTGATTTCTTCCATTCGATGCTGGAACATTTCAACATTGTTGACGTTGTCATTGGAAATCATGATACCCAGATAGATGATTTTTTACCTAAGCACGTGAACATTCATAATGCATCCGGAATAAAGATCGGTGATGTTGGTCTGATACATGGTCATACGTGGCCTTCGGATGATGTCATGTCTTCGAAAACATTGATAATGGCGCACAATCACCCGACGGTGATGTTCCTCGACGGCGTAGGAAAAAGAACAACAGAACAATGCTGGTTCAGAACGAGGTTCACCGACGCAGAATGCGATCACTCGGAAAGACCGGATGAATTGATCATGATGCCTTCGTTCAACCGCCTTTTGGGCGGTTCACCGGTGAACGTGATATCTGAGGGTTTTCTGGGACCGATAATGAATTCGCCTATTGTTGATATCGACGAGGCACAGATATTCCTTCTTGACGGCATTTGCTTAGGAAAAAGAAAAGACCTGATGGTGAAAGGCAAAACGTACAAAGACGGAGTGGTTATCAAGCAATAGAGATATACTCACCTAAGGAGGTTATCCATGGGAAAAAAGTGCAGTGAAATTGAAAAAGAAATAGACAGGATAAGACTCCAGATCTATGAAGAGACAAAAGATCTTACGCCGGAACAACACGTAGAGTGGGTGAAAAATATTGGTGAAAAATTCGCAAAGGAATACGGCATTCAGATCGTCTCCAGAGCAGAATGATCTTTCATACAAATGAAAAGGAGATCGAACCTTTCGATATTGTTTAGTGAACGGCACACGCACCGTTCGGTGCGCATGCCGTTCCTTTTTTGTGTTTGTTCTTCCTGCTTTCCGGTGATGATCACTTCCTGAACACGAAGAAACTCGCCGCTATCACAAGACCTACAACTGCCGCGATGATCAGTATCATCATCGTGTCCAGTTCAAATCCTCCGTCATCTTTCGGTGTGTCGTCGCCGGAACTTTCCGGATACATTATCACGTAATATGAGAAGTGATCCGTTACGAATGACACGGTCTTTGCGATCGCGTTATATGTACACTCGAATCTCTCTATATTACCGAGTTCGTCGACATACCATACAAAGAGCAGGGACGGATCCTGACCTGTCTTAAGCACATACGGCAGTGTGACGGTCACATGACCGTTCAGAACAGTTACGCTCGTACCGTCCACTGTTGCAGTTATACTGAAAACAGGATTGTCTCCGACCTTCTGCTTTTGCTTCTGATTCAGGAACGAGATGTCCATCTTCTCTATCGTTATCATGATGACACTGGTGCCGTCCTCTTTTGCATCATCTGCTATCGCAGATAATGCTTCCTTGCTGAACGTTACCGTTCCGGCCGGAGTATCTATACTCAATTTTCCTCCTTCATCCGCGAGGTAGGACAGACCTGACGCAGGCATCTCAACGACCGCTTTCTTCGAAGATGCATCCGAAGGCACGACAATGTTCAGGATCAGCTCATCGCCTGAATCCTTTATCTTATCGACCGACTTTTCCATCTCTCCTTCTTTGACCGTCGCGGTCGTTCCGTCCTCATCCGTGACGACGTCAGGATAGATGTTCGGATCGTCGATCACAACACCTTCCACCGTCACTACTTTAGCTTCGGTTATGTTCGTTATCGTGTATTCGCCGTCCGTGAGATCGACTCCGGTGCCGTTCACTTTTATCGTGTAGCCGGAATCACTGTACGCCAAGTTCAGTGAGAACACGAACGTGAATGAACCTCCGTATTCTACTGGGGATGACGAACCTTCCTTAGCAGCCAGTGTGTATCCCGTACCGGATGCCAGAGTTACGTTGTATGTGTTCTTCGAAACACCGCTCACTGTTATCGCAAAGCTTGCGGTTATGTCCTCTATCGTGTACACACCGCCGACCGCTTCAAGCGAATC
>WQXR01000067.1 GCA_009784745.1 Methanomassiliicoccaceae archaeon
GCGGGGCAATTTGGTAAGGTGAAAACACTTGGCAGCAGATAACATCGCGTTCAACGTCCTTAAGCACGACCTTGTACCGGAACACCATCTTCTCAGCGAAGAGGAAGCACAGCAGATACTTTTGAAACTTAAGGTCTCATGCGACCAGCTTCCGAAGATAAGAAGGAGCGACGCCGGAATAAAGGTGTTGGAGAACATATACGGACCTATTGAGGAAGGCCGTATAGTAAAGATCATAAGAAAGAGTGAGACGGCGGAGGAATTCGTCGCTTACAGGCTCGTAACAAGGGGATGAATCATTGAGAGATCTCGTAAAATTATACTTCGATGAGCGCAGCATCGTAAATCACCACGTCTCTTCGTTCGACGATTTTCTGGCGACGCCGGACAATCCGAACAGCAGGATGCAGAGGATAGTGGACAACCTGCGCGTACCTACGGACGATGCGGAACGCGGAATAATCCGTTTGGACCCGGAGAGGACGAACGGCCGCAACATAGAGATACGCATCGGACGTAAGAGAGATGAGAACGGTTCCGTGGACCCGCATTCAAGAGCAACGGTACACGTGGACGAACCGAAGATAATGGAAGCGAACGGCTATCGTCACGAATTATCGCCGATGGAAGCGAGATTAAGGAATCTCAACTATCTGGCACCTATTCATTTAGATTTCACCGTCATCGAGGACGGTGTTGAGAAGGACACAGAAAAAGTTCATGTCGGAGACCTTCCGATGATGATCAAATCAAAAGGATGCAACCTTAACCGCAAGGTAATGGAAACACATTCCGAGCATGAGATATCTGATGAAGAGTATGTGAAGATATTACTGGAGCAGAAGGAAGACCCGAGGGATCCGGGAGGATACTTCATCGTCGGCGGTACCGAAAGAGCGCTGATAACGTTAGAAGATCTGGCACCGAACAGGGTGATGATCGAGTACAACGAAAAATACGGTACAAGATTGGAATCTGCTAAGGTGTTCTCGCAGAAAGAGGGATATCGTGCATTGACCCTGGTGGAGAAGAAGAAGGACGGTATGCTGATGGTAACGGTACCCGTTGCTTCAACGGCCATACCATTGGTCGCATTAATGAAAGCGCTCGGTATGGAAAGCGATGAGGAAATTTATGAGACAATAGTCTCACGCGACGAGATGGCAAATATCGTGTACGCGAACATTGAAAGCAGTTTCGACAAGAAAACGTATGCGCCGAACGGTTACCACACGCAGGAAGATGCAATTTTGTTCTTGGAAAGGAACTTCGCCGCCGGTCAGGCGAAGGAATACAGAACGAAGAAGGTGGAATCGATACTCGATCGTTCGCTGTTACCGCATTTGGGAGACACAGAAGCGGACAGGATGAAGAAAGCAATATTCTTAGGACGTATAGCGCATGCTGTTCTCGAGTTGTCACTGGACAAGAGAAAAGAGGACGACAAGGATCACTATGCGAACAAAAGATTAAAGCTCTCAGGCGATCTGATGGAGGATCTTTTCAGAACGAGTTTCAACAGTCTGATGAAAGATCTGAAATACCAACTGGAAAGGAACTGGGGCAGGAAGAAGGATGAATTAAAGATATCATCATCCATACGTCCCGATCTGCTGACGCATAAGTTGTTACACTCGCTTGCAACAGGCAACTGGGTCGGAGGACGTGCAGGCGTATCACAGTTATTGGACAGAACAAGTAATATGTCAGCGATGTCCCATTTGAGAAGGGTCACATCATCATTGACAAGAAGCCAGCCTCACTTCGAGGCGCGTGACCTTCACCCGACGCAATGGGGCAGACTTTGCCCGTCGGAAACGCCGGAAGGTCAGAACTGCGGTCTTGTTAAGAACGCGGCGCTGATAATAGACGTCTCGGAAGGTTTCCAGGAAGCGGATCTGAAATGGATACTGAAAGATCTCGGTCTGGGATTAGTGAAACAGTCGGGAAGTCGTATATACGTTAACGGAGACCTGGTCGGTACACATCCGGAAGCTGAAAAGCTGGTTGCCGAGATACGCGACCGCAGACGCTGCGGTCTCATGTCCGGTGAAGTGAACATACGCTTTGACGATGAGATGAACGAAGTGATCATTAACTGCGACGAAGGACGTCTCAGAAGGCCGTTGCTTGTGCTCAAGGACGGAAGGACGATGATCACCCGTAATCACATAGAGTACATAAGAGAAAAGAAGCTGAAATGGAACGATCTTTTCCGCGAAGGCATATTGGAATGGCTTGATGCCGAGGAAGAGGAAGATTCGTTCATTGCAGTGGACGCTTACGATGCACCGGAAAGGTGCGAGCATTGTGATCGTGCGTTATCGCCGATGGACGTCGACTGGATGAACCCGGGCAAGGACGGAAATATAGTATTAAAATGCAGATTCTGCAACGAAGACATGGAAATAACGTCAAAACTCGAACCGAAGCACACGCACATGGAGATAGATCCTATGGTCATACTCGGTGTATGTTCCGGTCTGGTGCCGTATCCTGAGCACAACTCGTCACCGCGTGTGACCATGGGTGCGGGTATGGCGAAACAGGCACTCGGAATACCGGCGTCAAATTATCGTATAAGGCCTGATACAAGAGGTCATTTACTTCACTACCCGCAGAGGCCGATGGCACAGACGCAGACAATGGAGTTCGTCGGTTACAACCACAGACCGGCGGGACAAAATTTCGTCGTTGCTGTTCTTTCGTATCACGGATACAACATGGAAGATGCGCTTGTAATGAACAAAAGTTCAGTTCAGCGCGGATTGGGAAGATCGTCGTTCATGCGCACATATCGCGCAGAAGAAAGAAGATACCCGGGAGGACAGGAGGATCATTTCGAGATCCCGTCACCGGACGTAAGGGGCGCGCGCGCAGATCTTGCGTATGCCTCGTTAGGCGAGGACGGCCTGATATCACCGGAATCGGAGGTAACGGGAAGTGACGTTCTCATCGGAAAAACGTCACCGCCGCGTTTCCTCGAAGAGGAAACAGATTTCCTTACTCCGCAGAAGAGAAGGGAAACGTCGATTACCGTGAGACCAGGTGAATTAGGTTATGTTGATTCCGTAATGGTAACGGAGTCCGAGAACGGTTCACGGCTTGTAAGAGTTAAAGTGAGAGATCAGAGAATTCCCGAACTCGGGGATAAGTTCTGTTCGAGACACGGTCAGAAAGGTGTTGTAGGACGTCTCGTAGATCAGGCGGACATGCCGTTCACAGCTGAGGGCATAACACCTGACCTTGTGATAAACCCGCACGCGATCCCCAGCCGAATGACCGTTGCCCACGTCTTAGAGATGATCGGCGGCAAAGTAGGATCGATGGAAGGCCGTACGATAGACGCAACGTCATTCTCCGGAGAGAACGAACAATCAATACGCGACGGTCTTGTAAGGAACGGATTCAAGCACACCGGAAAGGAAGTGATGTACGACGGTGTCAGCGGACGCATGATACAGACGAACGTCTTCATGGGTGTGATCTTCTATCAAAAGCTGCACCACATGGTCAGCGGTAAGATGCACGTACGTTCCCGCGGCCCCGTTCAGATATTGACGAGGCAGCCGACAGAAGGAAGGTCGAGACAGGGTGGTTTACGGTTTGGAGAGATGGAACGTGACTGTCTTATCGGTCACGGCGCAGCGATGGTGATCAAAGATCGTTTACTTGACGAATCGGACGGAACGCAGCAATACATATGCAGCAATCCGAACTGCGGACACGTAGCGATAATGGACCGCCACGGTTCGTTATACTGTCCGGTATGTAAGAACAATACGAACATCTACCTTGTTCAGACGTCGTACGCATTCAAACTGCTTATGGACGAATTACTGTCTCTCGGTGTTGCCATGAGACTTCAGCTGGAGGACCTGAGATGATCGGAATATCCAAGCGCATAGGTGCGATAAAGTTCTCTTGCGTTTCGCCGGAGGAGATAAGGAAGATGTCCGCCACGAAGATAATAACAGCGGACACGTATGATGATGAAGGCTATCCTATAGAGATGGGACTGATGGACCCGCACATGGGTGTCATCGAACCGGGATTAAGATGCAAGACATGCGGCTGTAAGGTCGATGAATGTCCCGGCCATTTCGGTCACATCGATCTTGCGATGCCGGTGATCCACGTAGGTTTCATCAAAGATATCAAAACACTTCTGGAAAGCACATGCCGCAAATGCGGCCGTCTGATGTTAACGGAAGATCAGATCGAGGCATGCAGACAGAACATGGACAGGGTCGAAGAATTAGGCGGTGATACCGCGGACCTGAAGACATTCTCTAAATCAACAGCAAAGGACGCGTCGTCAAAGGGAATGTGCCCGTACTGCGGTGAAGAGCAAATAAAAATAAAATTGGACAAACCGACAACGTTCAGGGAAGTTGACGATAATCATAAGTTAACGCCAAGGGAAGTGCGCGACAGGTTAGAACGCATTCCTGATGATGATCTGAGAACATTGGGAATGGATCCGGTCACATGCAGACCGGAATGGATGATACTTACCGCGTTGGCGGTACCGCCGGTGACGGTAAGACCATCTATAACGTTAGACACGGGAGACCGGTCTGAGGATGATCTTACGCACAAGTTGGTGGATGTTCTGAGGATCAATCAGAGATTGAGAGAGAACAGGGATGCGGGTGCACCGCAACTCATAGTCGAAGATCTGTGGGAATTGCTTCAATATCACGTTACAACGTACTTTGATAACCAAACGTCAGGCATACCGCCCGCGAGACACAGATCAGGACGTCCGCTGAAGACGCTGGCGCAGAGACTGAAAGGCAAAGAGGGAAGATTCCGTTCGAATCTTTCGGGAAAGCGTGTCAATTTCTCGGCGCGTACTGTTATCTCACCAGATCCGTTGTTATCAATAAACGAGGTCGGTGTTCCGGTAAAAGCGGCCAGAGAATTGACTGTACCGGTTCATGTGAATGAGCACAACATCGACTCGTTGAAAGCAATGGTCGCCCGCGGTCCGGAACCGCCGGCCGACGGCCCGTACCAACCGGGTGTGAACTACGTGATACGTTCCGACGGCAGAAGGATAAGGGTGACAGAACGCAATGCGCAGGAAGTTTCCGATGCCATTGAGATCGATTATACAATAGAAAGGCAGCTCGTTGACGGTGATGTTGTATTGTTCAACAGACAGCCGTCGTTACACAGAATGTCGATGATGGCTCACCGCGTGAGAATAATGAAAGGCAAAACTTTCAGATTCAACTTGTGTGTGTGTCCTCCGTACAATGCTGATTTCGATGGTGATGAGATGAATTTGCATGTACTTCAGTCAGACGAGGCGCGCGCGGAAGCGCGCATACTGATGCAGGTGCAGGAGAACATCCTATCACCGAGATACGGCGGTCCGATAATAGGTGCGATACACGACCACATAACAGGCGCGTACTACCTGACACACGGCAATCCGAAGTTCGATCGTACGAGAGCACTGAACATCCTCTCGAAACTTTCGAACGTAACGATGCCCGAACCTGCAGGCGTTATCGACGGAAAGGAATACTGGACAGGAAAGCAGTTATTTTCGACGATACTGCCTAAAAATCTCAGAGCAACGTTCAAGGCAAGCATCTGTCAGAACTGTGACAAATGCAGACTCGAAAAATGTGAGTTCGATTCCTACGTAAAGGTAAGGGACAGCAAACTCGTATGCGGTACGATAGATGCAAAATCCATCGGTAACAGCAAAGGAAAGATACTTGACCGCATCGCAAGAGATTACGGACCGGAAAGGGTAAGACAATTCATTGACGAAGTTACGAGATTAGCGTTGGGCGCGATCATGGACCGCGGTTTCAGCACCGGTATCGATGATGAAGATATTCCCGAAGAAGCGAAGATGCAGATACAGGAATTTAACAAAGAGTGCATAGACAAAGTTACGAAGTATGTGCAATCATACCGTGACGGAACACTCGACCAAATGCCGGGACGTTCATTAAGGGAAACGTTAGAAGTGGAAGTGATGAAAGTTCTCGGTCAAGCACGTGACCAAGCAGGCCGGACAGCGGGAAAGCATCTCGGTATGGAAAATTCCGCCGTCGTTATGGCGAAGTCGGGCGCAAGAGGATCAATGCTTAACTTATCACAGATGGCAGGATGCGTCGGACAGCAGGCGGTACGCGGTGAGCGTCTTTCAAGAGGATACTGGAACAGGACGTTACCGCACTTTACCAAAGGTGATCTGGGAGCATATGCCAAAGGTTTCGTCTCTAACTCATACAAAACAGGATTATCACCGACAGAGTTCTTCTTCCACGCAATGGGAGGAAGAGAAGGTCTTGTTGATACTGCAGTGAGAACATCGCGTTCAGGTTATATGCAGCGCCGTCTGATCTCAGCGTTAGAGGATCTGAAGTTAACCGAGGACGGTACGGTAAGGAACACGGCCGATACGATAATTCAATTCGAGTACGGAGAGGACGGAGCAGACCCGTCGCGTTCAGTACAAGGAAAGGCGATAGATCTTGA
>WQXR01000068.1 GCA_009784745.1 Methanomassiliicoccaceae archaeon
GGAAGAAATAGGTCTGCGGAGAGGTTTTAACAGATTGCCGCTATATCTCCAACCGACCTGTGTTTCCTGCGTTGTGGTAAACTCAAGAACCACAGGTCACGATTTAAGTTTAGGCAGATTTTTTCGTTCGTGTATGTGTGTATTTACGCGCATATTGTACGCATAGTTGATTAATCATTAATCCCGTATACCGCCGAAGAACAATGATACTGATAAAACTCGGCGGCAGCGTGATCACTGACAAAAAAGAATACAAACGGTTCAGAAAGGACGTTGTCTCAAGACTTTGCCGCGAAATAAAAGATTCCGGAAAAGAAGTTATCATTGTTCACGGAGCAGGTTCTTTCGGTCATGTGATCGCAAAACAGTACGAATTACAGAAAGGACGTATACGTAACGATCAGACCGAAGGCATAGCAAAAGTTGCATCGGATACGCGTGAATTGAATAATCTTATCGTCTCCGAACTGACGAACGCCGGTATTCCGTCAGTAGCGGTTCCGACAGGGTCGTGCTTCCTTATGGATGACGGCAAACTTCTGATGAATGATGTTGAGATATTGCAGAGGTACATGAAGATCGGAATTGCGCCCGTGATGATGGGCGATATTCTCGTTGACAGGAAAAAGGAATTCGGAATTTGCTCCGGAGATGAGATAATGAGGTGTTTAGCATCTGTTTTCTCGCCTGAAAAAATAATTTTCGTATCGGATGTGGACGGCCTTTATGACAGAGACCCGAAAACAACGAAGAATGCGAAACTTATCATGGACGTGAATGAGGATGTTCTTAACAAAATACCGGATGAGATGACCGTTGCCGATGTCACGGGCGGAGTACGTTCAAAGATGAGAACGATGCTCAGTATGTGTTCCGACGGAAGGGAATGTATACTTGTGAACGGTACGGTAGACGGAAGATTGAGATCGCTTCTTCTCGGAGAAGAGGTTGTATGTACGAAGGCCAAAAAATGAGATGACCATCATGAAAGAAAGAAAGGCAGACCACATAGAGATATGCGCTAACGAGAATGTTTCACAGAATTACTGTTATTGGGATGATATCAAACTCATACATGAAGCGTTGCCGGAAACAAATGCGGATTCCATAGACATGAGTTCCGTGGTTCTTGGAAAAAAATTGAGTTTTCCGTTCATCGTCACCGCTATTACCGGAGGTTTTGCCGGCGCGAAGAAAATAAACGCGAACATTGCGGAAGCATGCGCCGAACTGGGTGTGGGAATGGGAATAGGCAGCCAAAGAGCGGCTGTTGAGAATATTGACAAAGAAAGTTACGCTGTCATCAAGAATTACGATATTCCGCTGGTCATCGGTAACATCGGAGCACCGCAACTTGTTAAACAGAAAAAGAAGAATGCTTTCACTGACGATATGATAAAAGATGCGATGGAACTCATCGATGCGGATGTCATGGCCATTCATTTGAACTTCCTGCAGGAAGTTACACAACCGGAAGGCGATACGAATTCATGCGGCTGTCTGGATGCGATACGCCGCCTCGCAAAGGAATTTCCGATCATCGTAAAAGAAACGGGTGCCGGCATATCATCGGCAACGGCGAAGAAACTCAACGGCATCGGGATCAAGGGGATAGACATAGCAGGAATGGGCGGAACGAGTTTCGCGGCGGTGGAGATGCATCGCGCGATCGCAAAGAAAGATGATGTTCGCGCGTCCATAGGAAGAACGTTCTTCGACTGGGGCATTCCGGCGCCTGTTTCGTTAATGGCGCTGAACACCGATCTTCCCGTTATTGCGAGCGGCGGTATAAAGAACGGATCGCATGTTGCTTCATCTCTTGCATTGGGCGCATGCTGCGCCGGATCCGCCGACATGATATTGAAGGATGCGATGACATCCGCTGATGCTGTGAAGAAAAGATTGATCACAGTACGCGAGGAACTGCGAGCGGCGATGATGCTGACCGGTTCCGGGAATGTCGCCTCTCTTATGAACGCTGGATATGTTGTTCTGGGAAGAACAAAAGAATGGATGGATCAGTTATGATCGACGTAAAAGCGATCCTTGCAAAATATTCCAAGGAATTGGATAGATCCATTGATCTTTATCTGCCGGCGGAGAAACCGGACAACCTTATGGATGCAACGGTACAGTATCCGCGTGCCGGCGGAAAAAGAATGAGACCGGCGATGGTGCTTGCGGCTGCAGGCGCCGTCGGCGGAAACAAAGATAAAGCGATACCGCTGGCCGTTGCCATTGAGTACATTCACAATTTCACGCTGATACACGACGACTACATGGACGGCGATGAGAAGAGAAGAGGAATGACAACGATACACGTAAAATACGGAGGGCCGACAGCCATACTCGCGGGTGATGCACTATTTGCAAGGGCGTTCGAAGTGATCGCGCAACTTGATACACCTGATAACGTTATGAGAAATGTTCTGAAAGTTGTTACGAGAGCGGTATGGGACCTTGCGCGCGGCCAGCAGATGGACGTTAATAACGAGAACGGTGAAGAAGTTTCAATGGACGAATATATTGAAACAATTCGTTTAAAAACAAGTGTTCTATTCGCCGCCGGTGCGGCCGGCGGAGCATTGATCGGCGGCGCAAATGAAAAAATTGTGAATGCGGTACACGAATATGCGATGCTTCTTGGCGTAGCTTTTCAGATGTTCGATGATGTTCTCGGGTTAGTTGGAGATCCGGTAAAACTCGGTAAATCCGTCGGGAACGATGTTCGCAAGGGAAAAAGCACAGTGATGGTGACGCACGCTTTGAAAAATATCAAAGATAAAGGAACAATGAAAGAATTCCGTTCAGTTCTCGGAAAGATCAACGCAACAGAAGATGAGATCCAAAAAGCGAGAAAGATAATGGAAGACGCAGGGAGCGTTGAGTTCGCAATAAAGATGGCAACGGACTACACAAAAAGAGCGATCGCAAAGCTTGATATCCTGGAAAAAAGCGAAGATAAAGAATTCATGATCGCTCTTGCAGAATTTGCCATGGCGAGGGATGTCTGACACTAGGTCAGAAGTCTCAATATTTCTGCGGCGTCTATCTCTATCTTAGAGTATGCAGATAATTTCTTTCCCAGATCCTTGAGTGATGAACCTGTGTGATACACAGCATCATCGATCATCAGAAAACGGTCATGAAAACGGCTTGTTTCATGCACGACCACAGAATCGTATTGCAAATTATGCTTATCTATCTGTGACCGCAACTGTGCGGAGATGTTCTTTGTATAAATGACCGCATCAACGTTCGGTTGTCTGTTCGATAATAACAACAGAACGGATTCGTCCACGTAGTTGTCCATCAGTATTATTGTCTTTTTCGCAGATCTTATCAGATCCGAGACGAATACGTATGCGTCGAATATCTGTCCTTCGAAAAATATGCCCTGATCTGGGGGTAGCGACCTCTTCACAAAAAAATCAATTTTCTTCTCGACCTCTTCCACACGATATTCCACACGTTCGAAACGCCTGTCGACCACATAACCTTTCAGAACGTATTCTTTCAACACACGGTTGCTCCATATGCGGAATTGAATGCCCCTCTGAGATTTTACTCTGTAGCCGACGGAGAGGATGACATCAAGATTGTAATGCTCCACTTGATACGTTCTGCCGTCCTCGAGATGTGTCGCAAAATTTGCGACAGATGTCAGTCCGAGCAGTTCCTCATTCAACGCATTATTGATATGTTTGCCTATTGTTTTAACGTCTCTGCCGAACAAAAAAGCAATTTGCTGACGATTCAGCCAAACATCATCGTCTTCCAGTTTTACTTCAAGTTTTAATGAATTGTCAGGCCGATATAATACCATCTCTCCCCTGTTTTCTACATGACTGGGTCTTGTTATTTTGTCCTCTAAGATCTCTGTTGCCCATTGACAGAATAACGCACCTCTCTGAGACTTTGTACGACGACTGATCGACATAATAACTTCAAGGTTGTAGTGCTTTGTGATCCGGGAAACTTCACGGCCGTTCTCGCTTTGAACTGTCAAGTATTCCTTGACTGTTGCCGAATTTATTTCACATTCTTTGAACATGTTATTGATGTGCAGACTTACATTCTGCTTCGTTGTCTGAAACAGCTCCGCCATCTGTACCTGCGTCAGCCAAACTGTATCATCTTCTGATCTTACCTCAAGTTTTATCGAATCATCCGGCTGATAAAGTATTATCTCGCTCTTATCTTGTTCATCATGTACTATCATTCTGTTACCGTTTTTGGCCATTGAACGCACCCGTCCAGCAGATATTTTGATATGAGTATTTATGCCGTTCCGAGGGGTGCCCGAAAGTACCTTCATTTCCACTGGAACTAATATCGCCGTCACATCACAACAGTCACGAAGATATGAGCACAAATATGCGGTCTGAGATGATATCATGGATCATTTCGAATGAAATTCCAACGGAAATACGTACTCGGAACGAACCGAAAGTGTTCCTCGCGGTCAACTGAGAATTGGAGGCAGGATCGGCATCAATCTTCGATACCTGTCTGCACGATCTTGTACAACGCAGACCTTCCTTCCGGAAGGCTGCGGTGTTTTACGATAACGGCGGCACGTTTTCCGTTCGCTCTCTTTTCCAGTCTTACGATAGTTTTTGCATTATGCTGTATCGCATGTCCTCCGAGAAACTCGAACGTTCCCGTTCCTATGTTCGTATAAACTTGCGACGTTATGAGAACTGCAACGTCGCTTTTTCTCGCCGTGTTCAATAAAATTTCCATCTGCCTTATCAGTTCGTTGCGCACAGATGAATCATCAGACCGAAGACGATAGAACATCGTCATCGAATCGACTATTATCAAACTGACGGCATCCGATTCCGCTTGCCTTGCCGCTTGCGTTATTCCGTAGCCTTGTTCATCAAAATTGTGTGCCGAAAAAACGAGTATGTCCTTCGTATATTGATCGTCGGTGAATATTTGCCCTATCCGTTCAGCAGATAATCCTTCTGTATCAATATATGCAACTTTTTTCCCTGTCTTTGCGACATTATACGCCATCTGTAAACAGATATTCGTTTTTCCCGTTCCCGCTTCGCCGTACAGCATCGTAACGCTTCCGTTCTCGATGCCTCCGCCGAGAAGGTTGTCAATGGATACGCACATTACGGGTATACGGTTCAAGATATCAAAAAGAATAAAGAAAAGGATGTTGAAAAAGGTTTGTCATCGTTCTTTTATCATGAACGTAAGAATAAAAGATATTTAGCCGCTCGTTGTTCCCCCGTTGTATGCAGAACAATGAGATATTAGGCTGCGGCGCGGAAGCGACGGTATACAGAACAACATATCTCGGACGCGAAGCGGTCGTTAAAACAAGAGTTCCTAAAGGCTACAGACACCCTGAATTGGATCAGAGGTTGAGATCTTCGAGAACAAAGAGCGAAGCGAGAATAATAATGGAAGCACGTAAAGCAGGCGTCAGAACGCCTGTTATTTACGATATAGATACAAAAAAATGTGACATAACGATGGAATTCATCGCCGGCCGGAAAGTGAAGGACATATTGGACAGTGAACCGTCAATGGTTAACGATATTTGTGCAATGATAGGCGAAACCATAGCAAAACTGCATAACGGAAGAATTGCGCACGGTGATCTTACCACATCGAACATGATACTGACGCCTGATAACGAGATATGTCTTCTTGATATCTCACTCGGGAACACGCTGGCTGAGATAGAGGAACTTGGTGTTGATGTTCATTTATTGCAAAGAGCGTTCACGTCCGCCCATTCTTCCCTTGAGGATGGTATGAATGTTATGATGGATTCTTACAAAAAGAATATGAAAGAATCCGCCAACGTAATAAAACGCGTTGAAGATATCAGAAATCGCGGTAGATATACATGATAATTAAAGTAATAACTTCCAACCCTGGAAAAGTAAAGGAATACAAGGAAGCATTATCGTCGTTCGGCATTGATATTGAACATTTGAGGATACCGTACGACGAGATACAGACGTCTGAACTGACGGAAGTTGTAAGGAACGGGATGGATCAGATAAAAGCAAAAGGCGTAACTGATTTCATAATTGATGATTCCGGTATTTTCATAGATGCATTGAACGGATTCCCGGGTGTTTTTTCGGCTTATGTTCAAAAGACCATCGGAAATCGGGGAATACTTGTGTTAATGAATAATGAAGACAACAGAAAAGCGAACTTTCAATGCTGCATCGGGTGCAATTTGAAAGGAAAAGATATCATTGTTCTGGGAAGATGTGACGGTTCTGTACTTGAGAATGAAAAAGGAAACGAAGGTTTCGGATACGATCCGATATTCAGTCATGACGGTAAAAGATCTTTAGCTGAGATCCCGATGAAAGAAAAGAATATGATATCGCACCGCGGAAATGCCGTTAAACTGCTTATGAATGAGATAAAGAAGATCATCTGATATGAGTTGCAACGCAAAGCGAATTGTGTTCACATGATGCGAAGAATTAATAACCAATTCCGCATGGCC
>WQXR01000069.1 GCA_009784745.1 Methanomassiliicoccaceae archaeon
TATGAGTGCGGACGCCGGGATTCGAACCCGAGTTCTAAGCTTGGCAAGCTCAAGTGATAACCAGCTACACTACATCCGCTTTTCAGGCTGGGGAACCCATCGTTAAATATAAAGTTTATCACATAGCCGCGAACATTCGGAGCGTATGCGCACGCGTGCGTTCGCCGGTGCTACCTATTTATACCGCGTAACTGTTCATACGCAGTGTTACAAGAGCGGTCTGCGTCGGTCGCAGGCAGTGGAGTTTCAAAAACCAGCGTGATATATATGGTTCCAGAATTTGAGAGTTTAGGGGTTTCATCAAGTATAGTCAAAGCGATGGACGCAATGGGCTGGACGATACCGACGCCGATACAGAAGATATCAATTCCTGAGGGAATAAGAGGAACGGACATGTTCGCTCAGGCGCAAACGGGAACGGGAAAGACAGGAGCGTTCGGTTCGATAATATTATCAAGATCGGAATCGGGAAAGAAGATACCTTCATCGATAATCCTTGCGCCGACAAGAGAACTGGCAACGCAAGTGGCAGACGAAATGAATAAGTTGTCGTTATATTCGAATCACAAATGCGTCGCGATATACGGCGGCGCATCCATCGAAGGTCAAATAGCAAAATTGGCGAAAGGCGCGGATATAATAGCAGGAACGCCCGGAAGAGTAAAGGACATGATACTCAGGGGCAACCTGAATCTGTCAGAGATCTCAATTCTCGTTCTTGACGAAGCGGATCGAATGTTAGATATGGGTTTTATCGAGGACATAGAATTCATACTGTCAGCAACGCCGAGGGAAAGACAGACGTTACTGTTCTCTGCCACATTATCAGAGAACGTGAAACGGTTAGCAACGGATTATATGAATAAGCCGAAAGAAATGACCGTATCGGAAGATGAACTTGTCCTTGATCTTACGAAACAGTTCTACATCAGCGTAGGAAGGAAGAACAAGGTATGGGCATTATGCCGTATCTTGGACATCGACAAACCAAAGGCGCTGATATTCTGCCAAACGATAAGGATGGTCGACATCTTAGATGAACGGTTAAAAGGATTGGGATACAAAGCGGAAGCGATACACGGCGACATGTCACAGTCAAGACGCGAAAAAGTGATAAAGGATTTCAGGAATGATAACATTGACATCTTGATTGCAACGGATGTTGCCGCAAGAGGATTGGATATCGACGACATAAGTTACGTGATAAATTATGACATTCCCGAAGACGTTGATACGTACATCCACCGTATCGGAAGGACAGGGCGCGCAGGAAAGGAAGGAACTGCCGTCTCTTTTGTAACGTCAGACGAAGAATACCTGATACGTGAGATATTCGCGTACACCGGAATGGAAATATTGCCGAGGGACGTTCCTGAAACGGATGGTAAGGATACAGTACGAAAAGTAATAGATTACGATCAGATATCCGACGTATTCGGAATGGTGAAGTTTGAGATAAACTTAGGAAAGAACGACGGTCTCGGTAAAGTTTCTTTAGCAGATTTCGTGATACGCGAAGCGCGTATACGCGACGCGTCGATCGGAAAGATAGAACTGAATGCTGATTCCTCGGTACTGCAGATACACAAGGAATTCGCGAACAGGATGATGATGGATCTTCCGAGATGCAAATTCAAAGGAAAGAAGATAAATGTGCGTTTGGCGCAGTGACCGCGAAGTTGTTTCTCCGCCTGCCAATCTTTTGACCAATTGCTGACGGCCGAAAACGGTCGGGGAAACAGCAAGTATATTTTACATAATGAACTACGGGTAGGCGTGGGATGTCCGAAGGGAGGAATGATGTTCATGGATGCGGAAAAGTTCAGGAGTATTCTCAAAGGGGGAGAAGGAGTCTCCGTTGAGTTCAAGGTATGTCAAAAAAGTCCGGGTGATGATACATATGAGACAATATGCAGTTTCTTGAACAGGGTCGGCGGCGATATATTCTTAGGGGTCAGGGACGATGGTACGGTCAGAGGAGTTCCGAACGATTCCGTCCAAAAGTTCATTAATGACATCACCAGCACCATAAGCAATCCTAAGAACTTCTCACCAACAGTTTACCTCGCACCCGAGCATTTTGTATACGAAGACAAAGACATAATACACATTCCTGTCCATTCACCATCAGAGGTCTACAGGTACAAAGGGGTCATACATGATCGTACCAACAGTTCCGATGTTAAGGTCACTTCCATAAGCGCCATAACACTGATGTACAACAGAAAACAGAACATATTCACAGAAAGGAAGGTATTTCCCAACATCAAAGACGATGATATGCGCTTCGATCTGTTCCCGAAAATAAGGAAAATGATTTTGGGAAAGTATCCTGACCATCCGTGGAAGGACATGACTGATAAGGAAATAATCCAAAGTGCAGGACTATATTCTGAAGACCCAGAAACAGGAAAGCAAGGTTACAATCTCGCTGCGATCTTGCTTTTGGGAAAGGATAGTACCATTAAGAGGACGTGTCCAACACATAGAACGGATGTATTATTGAGGAAATACAACGTTGACCGTTACGATGACCGACTGATAGTGGAGACAAATCTCATTGAAAGTTATCCTCTTATGTTGGGATTTGCAGAGAAACATCTTTTGGACAAGTTCTATCTTGAAAAGGATCAAAACATTTCGCTTCGTGGCATAATCGCAAGAGAAATGCTGATAAACTCACTAATGCACAGGGAGTTCACATCAACATATTTTGCGAAGTTTGTAATCGAGAAGGACAGGATGTTCACAGAGAACGCAAATCGAGCCGCAGGGGCAGGCCCGATCACACCAGATAGCCTTGAACCGATATCAAAGAATCCGATAATAGCAGCATTTTTCAGGAATATCGGATATGCGGACGAACTCGGTTCTGGTACAAGAAAACTGCACAGGTACGTGAAACTTTATTCGGGAAAGGACCCATTGATGATGGAGGGCGACTTCTTCAAGATTATCGTGCCGCTCAACGATGAGTATTCATTTGACGCTAATATCGGACAACCGAAAGAGACGACGGCTGACGTATCCTTTTTATCGGACACGGAATCTAAGGTATACAGGGCAATATGCGGAGGAAGTGTAACAACAATAGGAGAGATAGCAGCAATGTCAGGGGTGCCTGAGAGAACCGTTCGGAGAGCGATCGGTACCTTGGGGGAAGGAGGATTAATTACAAGAAAAGGCAGTAAAAAAACAGGAAAATGGGTTCAAAAATGAATCGCGTCATGCTTTAATGGCCGTTTAATGGCCGTTTAATGGCCGTTTAACTATAGTTATTATCTGAAACATGCGATCGACACTTCAATCGAGATCACTCTCACGGTTCTATCGCCACAAGTATGTTACCGACCTGTATCGTCTCAACCTGTTTTCCGTTTAACATCAGACGCTTCTCAAGTTCTACGAACTCTTCCGTTAATGTTACGCTCTGATCATCCGCTTTTATTTTCAATCCGCCTGAGGAAAGCGAAGCAGCAGCCTTCTTAACATCTGCCTTTTGCAATTCGATGACAATACTTTTCGCAAGTCCTTTGAACGCCGGCCCGAGTTTTGAATGTATGGGTCTCAAAGAAACAACTTCTTCGGTGATGTCCGCTTTTCTTACGATCTCCAATCTCTTTGCTTTTATCGTCTCGATGATGTCGTCACGAGCGTCGTCAAGCATAGAAGTATCTCCGATAAGTTCAACCAAATTCAATTCGGCGTTCAGCGGCATTTTGTTATCGGATTTCCAATTACGTATCGCCGCTATCACGTCTTTCAGTATATCACCGGCAGCTTCCGATATCTTATCGTCAAGCACAGGTTCCGGCCATGCCGATATATGAATGCTCTTTTTATCTTCGAACTTCCTGAAATGTTCCTGATACACGTCTTCGGTCACATGCGGCATGAATGGTGCTATCATCTTCACGCTTCCCAGTAATATCGTGTATAACGTATACAAAGCGGCGTCATCCTTCCTGCCTTTGACCATTTCTATGTAATGGTCAGCTAACTCATGCCAAATGAAGTTCTCTGCGTCACGCATAGCTTTATCGAACTGATATGAATCAAAATATTTCGTAACGGACGCAACAACATCGGAATATCTGCTCAGTATCCATTTATCGGATGTCCTTAATTTCGAAGGTGTTTTCACCTTCGAAGTTAATCTTGTTCCTGCAAATTGACCGAGATTGAACAATTTGTTACAAAGTTTTCTTCCTCTTATAACATCCTTCTCACGGAACGCGTGATCTATTCCCATCGAACATGTTGATGCGTAATATCTTAACGCATCTGCGCCGTATTCTTTGATTATAGGTATCGGATCTATCACGTTACCGATCGAAGAATGCATCGGCGTCCCGTCAGGTGCCATGATGAAACCGTGTATCATCACATCCTTCCACGGAATTGACGACGTTATCTGTTCCGATCGTAACATAGTGTAGAATGCCCATGTTCTTATGATATCATGAGACTGCGGTCTCATCGACATCGGGAACATCTTTTTGAACATCTTATCATCACGTTCCCAGAATGTATTGTACAGCGGAGAACCTGAAGAATCCATCCATGTATCGAATACATCAGTACAGCCGATGAGTTCGCCGCCGCATGTGCATTTCTCAACGGGCGGAGCATCTTCTGTAGGGTCTACATAACATTTCTTCTCATCAGCAACGAATGCCTTTCCGCACTCATTACATTCCCATATCGGAACCGGCGTAGCAAATATCCTCTGCCGGCTTAGTACCCAATCCCATTCCAATGAATTTACCCAATCCTGTAACCTTATTTTCATAAATTCCGGATACCAATTCATCTCGTCCGCTCTTTTCAGTACTTGTTCTTTAAATTCCAATGTTTTTAAGAACCATTGCGGCACCTGTAAGAATTCAACGGGCGCGTGACATCTCCAGCATGTTGATACGTTCTGCGGACTGTCCTCCTGCTTTACTAAAAGGCAGGCAGCCTTCAGATCGTCTATGGAAGCGGAACGAGCGTCCTTGACGCTCATTCCTTCATACTTGCCTGCTAATGAGGTCATCTTTCCGAATTCGTCGATACCCTTTTCCATTTCGAGTTTGTATCTCATGACCCATTCCAGATCATCCTTGTCGCCAATGGTACAGATCATCACGTTACCGGTACCGAATTCCGGATCAACTTTCGTATCTGCAATAACTTTTACCTTCCGGTTAAACAAAGGAGTTATCACTTCCTTTCCGATAAGATATTGCTTTTCCTTATCATCAGGATGAACAGCAACAACTTTGCACGTGCACAATAACTCGGGTCTTGTTGTCGCAACAAGTATATCTTCGTCTGTTCCGTCAACTTTGAATTTTATGTAATTCAGTTTTGTTACGTTGTCCTTATACTCAACTTCCGCATCCGCGAGAGCGGTCATGCAGCGAGGGCACCAATTCACAGGGAAATTGCCTTTGTAAACTAATCCTTTATTGAATAATTTTACGAAAGAGACCTGAGTTATACGTCTGTAATAGGGAGCATCCGTCTGATAATAGATGCTGGGATCCATGCTTTCTCCCAATATCTCGAAATGATGTTTCATCTCATCGATGAAACTGTTTGCAAATTCTGTACATAATCTTCTGTATTCTTTACGAGGAAGATCCAATTTCGTTATATTGTGCTTCTTTTCAACTTTGACCTCAATAGGTGTTCCGTTAACATCAAAACATAACGGAAAGAATACGTTATATCCGTTCATTCTTCGGTATCGAGCAACGAAATCAATTAATGAATATCCGGTGGCGTGACCTAAATGTAATGATCCGGATGTATATCTCGGAGGATTATCGATACTGAAGACGGGAGCGTCTGAATCTTTATCAAAATGATAAACGGATTCATTTTTCCACATTGTCTGCCATCGTCTTTCAATGGAAGCGGATTCGTATTGCGTCATAACGTTCCTCTGAATATGAGGAAGGATTAAATGACTTTCGATTGAAACGATACTATTGAACAAATTGGAACGGTACTTCCGTTCGATCATTCGGCAGCGGTCATCATTCGAAAAATGTTCGTCCCGTTAACGTTGAGATGAAT
This sequence comes from Methanomassiliicoccaceae archaeon, assembly GCA_009784745.1. GTDB lineage: Archaea > Thermoplasmatota > Thermoplasmata > Methanomassiliicoccales > Methanomethylophilaceae > Methanomicula. The sequence continues at coordinate 6,067 of WQXR01000069.1, forward strand.
GAATTAACTATTGTTCATGCCAAAAACGCAGTGAAAACACCAATTATTCGTGCCAAAAACGCAATCCAGATATTTTTCCGTATTCACTCACCGTATCGTTCATGAAAAATGAATGCAGGCGGGGAACGCCCCCGCCTGTTTGAAATGGTTTTCTTTGTGTTTCGTTTCGATCTCATCACGGCTTCTTCAGGAATATGAAGTAACCTGCTGCCGCAACACCGCCCACAGCAACAACGGCAACTGCCGCTATTACTACGGTCGTATCCATTCCGCCTCCGCTGCTTTCTTTCGCTGTTGCAGGGAA
>WQXR01000070.1 GCA_009784745.1 Methanomassiliicoccaceae archaeon
CTGCACCCCGTAGGGCCTGGACTCGTGTCTCAGAGTCCATCTCTGGGCTCCCTCTCTCAAGGCCCATACCCGTCATTGGCTAGTGGGTCCGTTACACCCACTACGACCTGATAGGCCGCAGACCGATCCTTAGGCGCCGGAACTTTGGACCATGAAGCATTCCAGCATCCATGATCTATGGAGTATTATCCTCAGTTTTCCGAGATTATCCTCCACCTAAGGGCACGTTATCCACGTGTTACTGAGCAGTCCGCCGAGGTCTTTCACCTCTCGACTCGCATGTCTTAATCGAATTCCTATAGCGGTGGCCGCCGGCAGGATCAACCGGAGTCAAATCCTTGACTGTCATCAACGTCTTGGATGAAATTGAAACTGGCAGTTTACCATGTTTCACCGTTTGTTCCGTCATGCGGCACACTCATTGCAAATGTCCCGTCTAACGGAACATTCGTAGCATCGAACGTCAGAATACAAGAGATCACGCCGAAGGCGGGGATCTTGACTCTCCATCAATCGCACGGTCTTGCAACACGACCCATAAACAGGGTAGGTGCCTGACCCGCGCATTCCTCGTAATACTGAGTAGTATATAATACTTGCTTACTTCACGAGACCGCGACATCACGGAAATGCGGGGATATCGTTCACCTATTTAATATGTCCAGTACCGATGAGGGAAGAGGTTTTGAAATTGCGTTTTCTCCAAATATAACTCATTTTAGGTTCTTCAGCGCCGTTCTCATCGCACTCTCGAACTCAAATTGTCTTTTCGTACTTATCAAAAATGATTTTCCGGTCTTGAAATGTATGCGCAATCCCTTGTTCGTGTCTGCCACGATATAACCTAATCCTTTCTTCCCCACCTTGATGCCCCAGCCGAAAAAGTCCCTGAACGCGCTGAAATCCTCCGGCGTCACTTTTTCTATGTCCTTCAGCGGGATCGTACGCCCTTTGAATATTCCGATGATCAATGAATCGCTCGTAACGGAAACATTCAGTTTTATGAAGAAAAGCGCGAACATGACGACAACTATCAAAGCAAGCGACCCTATCAGCGTTATACCTTCGATAGAATCGACAGGTATGCTTTCATCCACCGTTGTCACATACATGAAGAATATCAGAAGTCCTATGAGCAGCACCGCTACCGCCAGAAGGATCAGGCGCGGCATTACTGTCTGACTTTCGCTGAATATCTTTCCGTTCATACACGTATCATATGGACACGATGTATAAACACTATGCGTATTGTTCGTTCCCGATATTACCGCTTTGTCATCCGTAAAAGATTATTATCCGCATTCGTATCACGGTGATATGACCGATGAGTTCAAAGAACTGGAAATTGGTGACGTTGCACCGGATTTCAAGATGCCGTCCGTAGACAGGGACGAGTTCCATTTGTACGACGAATTGAAAAAAGGTCCGATACTATTGAACTTCTATGTCGGTGATTTCGGCATCAATTGCACAAATTACATGATGAAGATGATAGAACTTGCGCCTGAATTCGAGAATATCGGCGTACGCATCTTTCCGATAAATCCGGACGGGCTTGAGAATCACCGAATATTCAGGGAACGTCTGTCGTCGCCTTATGACCACATAAACGATGTGAAACAGGAAGTGAGCAGAACATACGGCGCAATCGTTGAGGAATCGCCGATAATAAAAGGATTCACGAACAGGGAATTCTTTTTCATCGGGACGGATAAGAAAATAAGATTCGTATGGCGCGCACCTGTGCCGAAGGTCCTTCCGGATATGGATGAGCTGTTGGCAGAAATTAAGAGAACGTTATGATCTTTTCATAAGTTTCGCTTTTTTCACATTCATCGTTCCGCTGTGACCGTTCCATTCTTTTTCGTATTCTTCTATCACAACAGAAGAATGCTGCATCGGCGAATCCAGCGTCAGCGATTCGTACTCACCGCCTTCGCCTATCATGCTTATCTTTTTCTCTGACGCAACTCTTTTGAGATCGTCGTAAGGATCACTGATATTCTTTCCCAGCCATTTATCGTCGAGACCGTCGGCGTACACGCCGACGATGATCGATGATATCCCGGAATCGATGAGTTCATGCATCACATCATCCTGATCCTTTCTCCATAACGGTGCGATACAAACGATATCAAGTTCGTCGCACACGATATTCATACGTTCCCATTGGTAATCGGACAATACCGCACCGGTCACCACTCCTTTGATATCAAGATCTGATAATGCATTCCGTAATGCGTTCATATCTCCCTCTTCACTGCCGTCGGTGAATTCTGTTATCAGTCTCTTATCCATAGCCTCTGCCAGCAGAGGAACGATGTTCGAATTCGGAACGTGGAATATCATCGAATCGTCCGAATTCGATATTATGTTCACCAAATATTCAACTGAATGCCCCATCTGCTCCGCTAAGTATAACGAAAGCGTCGAATCCTTACCGCCGGAGTACAGGGATGCCAACCTCATTATCGTAACGTAACAGCACCATAGTTTAATTTGATGATGCCTATACGTACAGCATGAGAATTGATCGCATCACAACGAGTGAGTTCAAAAAGATCGTTTCCGGTGATGTTCTGCTTATATTTCCGATAGGTGCGACGGAGGCGCACGGCATCCATCTTCCGTTAGGTACGGATACATTCCAAGCGGAATATGTTGCTGACGGGATCGCAGAAAAACTCGGCAACGTAATTGTTGCACCTGCGTTACCGTACGGAAATCATTCTTCTCTGAAGGATGTTGCCGGTACGGTGAATTTGACATTCGATACTTTGCGTTCCGTTATCATTGATGTCATCGGATCGTTCATTCACCACGGAATACGAAAAATTCTGATAATAAACGGACATGCTGGCACATCTCATCTCGCAGCCGTGACGGAAGCGTGCAGGGATCTCGTCTCAACGAATGATGTGAAGATAATGTCCGTCGCTGATTATTACATAGCGCAGACATCGGCGGAATTTAATTACGACGGTGACGGTCACGGAGGTCTGGCGGAAACGTCAAGGATGCTTGCCATTAACGCGGACATCGTAAAGAAAGAAAGACCGAAAGGAAAATTCGTTGACGCAAATTGTATGATATTGAAGGATGCGACACGATGCATGCCTGACGGCATCGTCGGCGACACGTCAAAAGCGTCCGCTTCGCTTGGTAAGAAGATGAATGATTATATCGTCGATACGCTTATCGAAATGATGGAAAGGGAGATGCAATGACCGTGAACCTTAAGCAACTGGCGGCCGAAAAGGCAGTTAACGATTTTGTGAAGGACGGAATGACAGTAGGTCTCGGAACAGGCAGTACGGCGTACTACGCAATAAAACGCGTCGGTGAACTTGTGAAGAACGGTCATAGACTCAAATGCGTCGCAACATCGCTTCAAACGGAAACGATAGCAAAAGAATGCGGAATAGACATTTATGATGTGAATGACGTTGAGTTCATTGACGTGACCATAGACGGTGCCGACGAGGTTGATCCGAACATGCAACTCATAAAAGGACTTGGCGGTGCACTTCTGAGAGAGAAGATAGTCGCGTCCGTCTCAAAGGAAGAGATAATAATCGTCGACGATTCGAAACTCGTTGAAAAATTGGGAACAAGATGTCCGCTGCCCGTTGAGGTGCTCATCTTCGGTCACAAGAAGACAAAGAAGGCGCTGGAAAGACAGAGGTGCGAAGCAATACTGCGGATGAAGGACGGAGAACCGTTCATCACCGACGGCGGAAATTACATTTACGATTGCAAGTTCGCATCCATCGATAATCCGTTCTTCCTCGAGTCCAGACTGAACGTTATCCCGGGTGTCGTGGACAACGGATTGTTCCTTAACACCGCGACAGCAGTGATAATATCATCGCCTGACGGAAGCGTAAGAACGATGTGATATATGCGCCAGCGTCCTGTCCGCTTACTTTTCTTTCCTTAATATGGGGTGAGCCTTTTTATACAACGTCGTTATTAGGCAACTTTGTTCCCTTATAGGGGTGAAAATAAATGAAGAAGCCCAGAGTCATACAGACCTACTGCCCTTACTGCAAGACCCATACATCGCATGATGTGGAAAGGGTCAAAAAGAAAAAGGCCAGTGAACTCAAATGGGGTCAGAGGAGATTCAGAAAGGTAACCGCAGGTTACGGAGGTTTCCCGAGACCGAAACCGGAGGGCAGAGAGAAGCCCACCAAAAGGATCAATATCAGGTTCAGATGCGAGACATGCAAGAAGGCACATATCAAACCGTGTCTCAGAGCAAAGAAATTCGAATTAACGGAGTGATCGAATGGTCAATGATTTCATAAAGATAAGATGCCGTGACTGCGGCAACGAGCAGATCGGATTCAGACGGGCTGCCACCGCGGTCACCTGCCACGTATGCGGTTCGACCCTTATCACGCCCAAAGGCGGCGTCGGAGAGATAAAGGGCGAAGTGCTTGAGGTGGTCGGCTGATGTCGAGGGCCAGGGGCTTTCCGGAAGATGGCGAACTTGTTGTATGCACAGTAAAAAGCGTAAAGAACTTCGGTGCTTTTGTAACGCTTGACGAATACAACGAGAAAGAAGGGTTCGTACATGTCAGGGATGTCACCACCGGCTGGGTAAAATACATCAGGGATTTCATAAGAGAAGGTCAGAAGATCGTATGCAAGGTTCTGGGCGTTGACTCTTCAAAAGGTCACATAGATCTTTCTCTTAAGTCTGTGAACGAGCATCAGAAGAGAGAGAAGATACAGCAGTGGAAGAATGAGAAGAAAGCGGAAAAGTTGATGGAGATCGTTGCCGAACGATTGAACATGACCGCTGATGATGCTTACGATAAATTCGGAAATAAAGTTTTAGAGTCGTATGAGACGTTATACGGCGCTTTTGAGACGGTGGCCGCATCAGCGGATGATTTCAGGAACGAATTTGAAGGCGACTGGATAGATGTGTTCGTCGGCGTAGCCGTAGAGAACGTTACGTTATCGTATGTGCAGATCGAAGGCATTCTGGAATTACGTTCATCCGCGCCGAACGGCGTGGAACTTATCAAGAACGCGGTCATCAAAGGCGAGAAGGCCGCGGGAGACGCAAAGGTTGCGATACAGTACATCGGCGCTCCGAGATACCGTATCGTAATAACAGCAGATGAGTACAAGGAAGCAGAAGATGTCATGAAAGTTGTATCATCAGTTGTGATAGAAGAACTTGTGAAGGCAGGGGGCGAAGCCTCCCTGAAACGCGAGAGCAAATGATATGAGAACATTAATGAAAAAATGTCCGGAATGCGGTTGCTATTCGTTGAAGGATGAATGCACATGCGGATCAAAGACAACAACACCGCTTCCGGCGAAGTATTCACCGGATGACCGATACGGCGTATACCGAAGAAAGAGCATAACAGAGGAGTACGGCGAAAATGGAAAATGTCGTGATGTTCGAAGAAATGCCTGAATTGAAGGATCCGATACTTATTGAAGGATTGCCGGGCGTCGGCAATGTTGGTAAAATTGCAGCAGACCATTTAGCGGAGAAACTTAATGCAAAAAAATTTGCTTCAATATATTCACAGCATTTTCCTCCTCAGGTCACATTGAACAGCGATTGCGTCGCCGGTCTCGCGAGTAGTGAATTATATTACGTAAAAGGTGAGAAGAATGATCTCGTATTCTTACTCGGTGATTTCCAAGGAATGAGCGCCGAAGGACAGTTCAGTCTTGCCGAGGAGATCGTTACACTCGCAATTTCAATGAATGTATCAAAAGTTTTCACGTTGGGAGGCTACGGAATAGGTACCGTAGTTGAGGAACCGAGAGTATTAGGAGCAGTATCGAACGCAGCGATGATACCTTCTCTGAAAGAGAACGGCGTAACGTTCGTCCCCGGGGAACCGAGCGCAGGGATCGCGGGAGCGAGCGGACTGATACTGGGAATGTGCGGCATAAAGAAAATAGACGCCGCATGCTTAATGGGCGAAACGTCAGGTTATTTCGTCGACCATAAGAGTTCGGTCGTTCTTCTGAAGGTTCTTATGAAAATACTCAGTATTGACGTGGACACAAAAGAACTGGATGAGCGTTCGCAGCAGATGGATGAGTTCACCACGAAGATCAAAGAAATAGCAGAAGATCAGAGCAAAGGACATATCGGTTATTACGGTTGACCGTTCAGAGAACGATGCCGTAAAATGTTCAGATTCGCAGAAAAATGATACGTTGTCTGCTCACTAAAATATATATACGCAATGTTTTATGCAAGTCTACCCGACTTAGCTTAGACTGGCCATAGCGGCTGACTGTAGAGGGTTTTCGGAATATCCGATGCAGCCGCAGAGATCAGC
>WQXR01000071.1 GCA_009784745.1 Methanomassiliicoccaceae archaeon
ACCGCGGAAATGCCGTTAAACTGCTTATGAATGAGATAAAGAAGATCATCTGATATGAGTTGCAACGCAAAGCGAATTGTGTTCACATGATGCGAAGAATTAATAACCAATTCCGCATGGCCAATCACAAGGGTCCATGGGCTAGCTTGGTATACTTGGGGCTTTGGGAGCCTCTGACTCCGGTTCAAATCCGGATGGACCCACTTTAACACTTATGACCTCTGTTCTGACATATATTCCGAAATTCAACAGGGTGCGCGCTTATAGTTCTGAGAAGAAGAAGAACGTAAGGAAGGATCAATTAAGATGGAGCGAGCTCCATACGACAAGACCGTACATACTGCGGCCGCCTGTACGGCCGTCGATGCAATATGCTTTGTCCATCACAGGCGCTGAGCACCTTCCTTACACTGCATGCTAGAGAGAACGGCTATTTATTTTCTTCCCGCGTGGTATTCATGGACCAACGGTCTGTAGCCGCATCCCTTAAGACGTTCGTACGGAACTTCCTCATAATTCTTTTTGTTATACCGTCCCGTGACGAGATAACGTAACCTTTCCTGCATATACGAGTCCACCGTTCTCAGCCCTGAATCCGTGTTTATCGTAGGAAAGAACCAATATTTCCACGACAGTTCCGTTTCCTCTTTGCCGTAGAACTTAATGTCGAACTTTTTTATCATCGTCCTGAGCATTGCATCCCCTGATACGTTCTTCACGGCGCCCCATCGTCTTATGCTTCTTGACGCCCTCATGATCTTCCCTTTGATCTTCCTTATTGTGTTGTCGCTCAGATCTATTATTCCGTTCTCAATGGAAAAACCCAGGAACTCGAACCTTTCACCCGGTCCGTAACAGAATTCTTTCTTCTTATTCACCGACAGGCCGTTCTCTTCGAGAAATGACGATATCTTTTTCGCATGTGCATCCCGTTCTTCCGGGTCTTCCGAGAATACCAATATATCGTCCGCATATCTCATGTATATTACGTTCTTTTCAAAGAAATAGCCATCCAATTCCCTCAGATAAAAATTGGCAAGGAAGGCGGATAACGGCACACCGGCCATTATCCCTTTCTGCTCTTCGATGATCTCTTCTCTGAACGTCACATACGGGTTTGAAAGTATATCAGAGAAAAGACCGTAAAGCCTCCTGTCCTCTTTGAGCACAGGGTCCAGTTTCCTAAGAAGTATGTCGGCATCTACGGAATTGAAATAATTCTTTATGTCCGCTTTGTACCCGTACATCCTGTTCAGTCCTTTTATGCGTACAAGGTCATAAAGCGCCTTCTTCACGCCTTGGCTGGAGCGGAATGAATAAAGATTGGGTGAAAAGATATGATCGTAACTATGCATCAGGTACGATATCATCTTCAGAACGATGGTCTCATCCTTCGTGTAAGTGTACACGTCCCTCTTCTTACCGACGTTTGTCTTGTTTATCTGCCTTTTTCGAGGTATTGAGAACCTGTACGTTCCGTTGACCAATCCTTCGGATATGTGTAAAAATTTATCATCGGCGACGAGATCTTCGATCTCTTTTATCATGCGCGGAGGAAGATGACTTTTCTCCTTCCTGTGTTCCAGGAACTCCTCCCAGCGCTCTCTCTTCAGGAGTTCATCCAGCAGAGACGCGTTATCATTTTCAGAGCGTGTCATCGTGAACCGCTGTAGACGTCGGCCACTGAGTTTATGTCGCTGGCGAGACCGAATTTCACCAATCTGTATCTTATTCCGTCTTCTGTACGTCCGAGCGCCGCCGATATCTCCGGTACTGTCTTCCCATTGAGGTACATGTCTCTCAGCATCCTTTCGTCCTCTTTGGTCCAGTACGTACCTGCTTTGATATGACCTGCCATCTTAGCGCTGCCGCGCTTAGGGAATTTGGATGTGTGCGGCGATCCTTCCATCGGTCTGAGGTCTCCGTTCACCTGAACTTTCTGCTTGGTCTTCCCTTTATCCTCAGGAGGCCACTGCTTTGAGCCGATGGACCCTTTTCCGCTGAGTGACTTTTTGATCCCGTCTAAAAATCCCATATGATCACCTTTACATCTCATTGTTAACCGGAAGCGCGGAATATAAAACTTATTATTCGGCCCGTATGCGCGGATACAGTGTCCGCGAGCTGATCCGGTATACATGTGCTTTGGAAGTTATTGACAACGGTCCAGAATCGGTGAGCCCACTAACATTTACAGTCAAAATTCTGAAAAGTTGATCATATAACGCTTTTGATTACAATAATCCATTACGTTAATCAATTATGTTAATCAATGTTTTCGTCACAAGTAGTATTTAAATGTTGTCTGATTAGCATAATCCATTACGTTAATCCATTACGTTAATCAATTATGTTAATCGACTGCAATAGTCATCAAAAGAACAGACGAATGAAAAATGAAAATAGCAATCTGGGTCAATAAAGATTTAAGAACCGTTCGTTCATATTCACCTGTCAGAGGCGACGGATCTGTGAATTACAAAAAGGCGCAGGCGGTCCAACGGATGCAGGATCATATCGAAAGTAATGTTGACAAGGACATTACATTGAATGATCTCAGCGAAGCATCGAACTATTCGCGTTCGCATTCGCTGAGGATATTCAAAGAGCTTACCGGTCTAACTCCTTTTGATTATATCCGGCAATATAGGCTCACATACGGCGCTAAGCGCCTTAGAAATGAGAATGCGAGAATATCTGATGTTGCGTCGGATTGTTCCTTTGAAACGCATGAAGGTTTTACGCGTGCGTTCTCCAAAGAGTTCGGCATAACTCCGGAAACGTACAAAAATGATCCCGTTCCGGTGAGATATTTCATTCCGTATTCCGTACTGATACGCCACCTCGTTAACAATAAAGGAGAAAATAGAATGAAAAAGAAAGATAAACGTACCGTGTTCGTTCACGTTGAAGAACGTACGGAAAGAAAGGCAATAATAAAACGCGGTGTCAAAGCGGAACATTATTTCGAGTATTGCAACGAGGTCGGATGCGATGTGTGGGGGATACTGGAAAGTATCAAAGGGAATTTATACGAACCTGCCGGCCTTTGGTTGCCGGATAAACTGATAAAGAAGGGAACGTCAAAATATGTTCAGGGGGTGGAAGTTCCGTTCAATTATGACGGTCTAGTGCCGGAAGGTTTTGATATCATCCCCTTGGAAGCATGCAAAATGATGTTCTTCAACGGAGAACCGTATGACGATAAGGATTTTGAAGATGCTATCGTCGATGTAAAAGATGCGATCGAAAGATTCGATCCTTCAATTCATGGATACGAATGGGCTGACGATGATACGCCGAGATCCCAACTTATTCCAACGGGAAGCAGAGGATATATTGAAGCTAGATCCGTAAGGAAAAAGAACAGACCGTAAATTTCATTTTTACGTGAAACTTTTTCAAAGTTTTCCTTTCTCTTTCAGTTTTTTCAGTTCTGCCGTTTGTTTTTCGGTGCAATATAACTCCGCGTAGGTGCATTCGAGGCACACCCATCTGTGATACATCGCCTTGTCACCCATGATCTTGTCGCTGTCCACAATATTGCTGCTGCCGCATTTGGGGCATGTTCCTGTCTTTTTCATGATCGTTTACCTCCAGTTCTTGTCTCTGCATTTTGTTATGGGTTAAAGTTCTTTACTTGTAACGTTTTAATACTGAACTGTATTGTTCGTGTATATGACCCGATACGGCAACGATCCGATGGATGCGAAGAGAGTTCCGTCCGCATTGATGATCGGCGTACTTCTGATGATATTGGGATCGCTTATCATCGCTTTCGGGATTTATTCTATTGTTCTTTTCGCAATTGGTGACGCAAGCGTATTCGGTCTTGTCGGCGGTATCGTGATAATACCGTTGGGTATGCTGATATTATTCATAGGCGGCGCACTGGCGTTCTTCGGTTCCATCGGCAGGTTGTTGGATCGCGATAACAGGCGTATCCTGTATTGAATGAAATGAGAAGGACAGTTTTTATAATTCCTCGGTGATGGTGGCGCACACGGGCTCGTGGTCTAGGGGTTATGACGGCGCCCTTACAAGGCGCAGATCGCCGGTTCAATTCCGGCCGGGCCCACCATTTTCCGCATTCATATCTGAGATGCGTTGTTTATTTCCTGTACGAACGCGTCCACCTCATCCCTGAGCAGCCATTTCTGGTCTTTTTTACCGCCGATCAATGGCCTGCCTCCGAATGTTCTCATGCATATCGCATTTTCCTGCAGCGAAAGCGGTATGTTCTTTTCAACTATCTCCGGGAACGTTTTCGTTAACAGATTGGATGTGAAGAATGCTATCTTCTTTTTCAGAAGTGCGTTCTCATTCTCTTTTATGAATTTCTTGAACGGTTTGTACGCGCCTCCGATGCGTATCCCCGTTCCTATGATCACCACATCGTAATCATCGATGTTCGGCGTTCCGCCGTTCAGGTCGTACATTACACTCTCGTCTATCTTTGACGCAAGTATCTCGGCGCACTCTCTGCTTGCTCCGGATTTCGTTGAAAATGCTATCAATGTTCTCATTTATCCGCCTCTTGTGCTGTCCTCAGTTATATGTTGGAAATAGTTAAGGGGTTTGTTGCTGTTTAATTGTTCTCAATGCCGTCATCCGTGTATTCCAATATGTCACCAGGCTGACATTTCAGCACGGAACATATTGCGTTCAATGTTGAGAACCGTATCGCACTGATCTTTCCTGTCTTGATATTGGAAAGGTTCACGTTCGATATTCCGACCTTTTCGGCAAGTTCGTTCAATGATACCTTCCTGTCGGCCATCATTCGGTCGAGTCTCAGTATTATCATATTATCACAGCGTCTCATCCGCCTCTTTCTGGAGTTCGGCGCCATGTTTGAACACTAACGACAGCAGATACAATAATCCCGCTACAAATAACGGGAACAGTCCGAATCCGTATGATTGGTAATATCCGGAATCGATCATGCGCTGTATCGCAAAGTCGAGTATCGGTATCACGATCGTGCATATCAGCGTCAGTATCGCGATCTTCACCAAAGTATCGGCGTTCTCGTCGGTGAACGGTGTATTATTCTCATGTATGTTCGTTAACAAACGCGCAACGAAATACAATATTGCAATGATCAGCGACAATATTATGATGACGCACGGTATCAGCGCCGCAGCGACGGGTGCCAATCTGTCCTTGCTTATCGGAAGGTCCCATACTCCGCCGTATCTTTCTACCAGATCTATTATGAGGTCTGCATTCACCGCGACCGCCGCCAATGCGATTACCGCTGCGACCGCTGCTATTATCATCAGTATCATAAGCACGTTCGCGCCTATTCCTCCGTATTTGCTTATTGTGGTAAGCCTGTTCAAAGTTTCACTCATTCTTTCATCTCCTTTGATGCTTTGAACGGAGTATGTTTCAAAAGTATTTAATGTTTATCATTAAATTATTCATGATATTTATTATCTTATTAATGTATTACATTAGTACGATATTCTCACTCCTTATCACGTTATCGTAGTTCTTGTGGCCGAGTATCTCGAACATCCTGTCACTGTGCAGACCTTTTACCTTTGATATATCGTCGGAATTGTAATCGGGTATCCCTTTTGCAATTATTTTTCCGTTGAACGTTATGTTAACGATGTCTCCGCGGTCGAACCGTCCGCTCACTTCTTTTATTCCCACGGCCAGGAGGCTCGTGTGCTTTGACAACGCTTTCTTTGCCCCTTCATCCACTTCTATCGATCCCGATGAATTCGCATATTTTATCCAGCTGCTCTTCTTGCTTTCTTTCTTGTCTGCGATGAACATCGTTCCTATCTCTTCGCCTGACGTTATCCTTTTTATCGCATCATCGACATCACTTGATGCTATCACTGTGTTGCAGCCTGCTTCGCAGCATATCTCTGCTGCTCTTATCTTAGTTCTCATCCCTCCGGTCCCGACACGCGATGTTGCGTCGCCTGCAGCTTGTCTCACAATATCGTTTATCTCAGTCACCGTGGATATTTTCTTTGCGTCCCTGAACAGATTCGGATCTTTGTCATATAATCCGTCCACGTCCGAAAGGATTATCAGAAGATCGGCATCCGTCTTTATCGACACCATCGCCGATAATGTATCATTATCGCCGAAGGTCGCGTCTATTTCTTTCACACAGATCGCATCGTTCTCGTTGAATATCGGAACTGCGCCGTATTCTAACAGCGTTTGAATTGAATTCCTCAGATTGAGATATTTCTCTCGGTCCGAGTAGAAATCATATGTCAGCAATATCTGTGCTATCTTAACGTTAAATTTTTGAAAACTCT